>NZ_WAAS01000008.1:0-61641 GCF_008806585.1 Micromonospora sp. AMSO12t | reverse complement strand
CCCGCCGTACGCCGATCAACCCGCCACCGTTCCCCACCGCCCCGGCGACGGTGCCGACCGCGCGGACGGCGCTGACCGTGCTCCAGGTGACCGGCCCGCGGTTCGGTCGGGGCATGATCGAGCCGGGCGCCCCGGTCACCCCGGGGGAGCTCCAGGAACACCTGATGGGTGATCTGACCCTGCTGATGAACGACGAGGTCCCCCGACCCGACCTGTTGGTGGTGGCGGGCAACCTGACCGAGTCCGGCAGTCCCCGCGAGTTCTCCGACGCGCTGAGTTTCCTCACCGGGCTGCGGGTGCTGCTCGGGTTGGAGCCGCACCGCCTGGTCGTGGTGCCCGGCCCGCGCGACGTGACCATGGCCGCGAGCCGCGCGTACTTCGCCACCTGCGAGGCGGACGACGTCGACCCGCAGCCGCCGTACTGGCCGAAGTGGCGGCACTACGCGCGGCTCTTCGACGACCTCTACCAGGGTCTGGAGGACCGGCTCTTCGACAGCGAGCAACCGTGGACGCTGTTCCCGGTGCCGGACCTGCGGGTGGTGGTGGCCGGGTTGAACTCCACCGTCGCCGTCACCCACCGCGAGGAGGACCGCTACGGCTTCCTCGGCGAGGCCCAGTCCACCTGGTTCGCCCAGCGGCTGCGTCACTACCAGCAGTCCGGCTGGCTGCGGCTGGGCGCGATGGCGCACGTTCCCGGCCCGCGCACCCCGTACGCCGACGAGGTCGCGGTCCCGGACGGGGTGACGCTGCGCGACCGGGGGTCGTTCAACCGCCTGCTCGGGCCGATGCTCAACCTCCTGCTCTCCGACGCCGTGCCGACCGGTGCCCAGGTCGACCCCGTGGTGCCGCTGGCCACCGCGACCCGCGACGGCCGGGCGCAGGTGCTCCGGCTCGCCGCCGACGGGATGACCCGCTGGGTTCTCGGCCGCGACGACCGGCGCGAGGTGGGCGAGTCGACGGCCGTGCGCTGGCCCCGGGCGGAGGCGACGTTCGGTGCTGTCGGGCCGGCCCAGATTCCGGACCCGCGGCAGCCCACCTCCGCCGAGGGAGCCGTCGGGGACGCGCCGGCCAGCACGCCGGCCGTGCTCCCGGTGGCGCCGCTGGACCGACTGCTCGACCGGCTGGCCGAGGTCTGCGAGGCGCGCCACGACCGGGTGCTGGTGCGTCGGGTGACGGTCGAGCCGCCGCACCTGTTCGTCACCTACCGCGCCGACGGGGTGGTCCGGCAGCAGCGGGTCGGGGCGTACGTCGGCACCCCGACCGCCACGGACCTCGACCACTTCGCCCGGCGGGTGCACGCCACCGACCCGGACATCGCGTCCGAGTTGGTCTACGACGGCGACCGGGTCCCGCGCGGACTGGCCGAGGAGGCACAGCGGCGCGGCGTACGGGTGCTGCACCTGACCGAGTTCCAGGGGCTGCTCGATCTGCGTGAGTACGTCGCCGCGCAGACCGCCCGGTTGCAGGCCGACCGGCTCTACCCGCCCGGCCAGTACGTGCCGCAGCGCTACCGCCACCTGGTCGGCGCCGACCAGCAGGTCCGCGAGGACGTGGTGGACCAGCTGCTCGAGTTCGCCGCCGCGCCGGACGGCCGGTTCGTGCTGGTGCTCGGCGACTTCGGCCGGGGTAAGACGTTCGCGTTGCGCGAGGTGGCCCGCCGGCTGCCGACGGCTGCCCCCGACCTGATCCCGATCCTGGTGGAGTTGCGTGCGCTGGACAAGGCGCACTCGGTCGACGGGCTGGTCGCCGCGCACCTGGCCAACCACGGCGAGCAGGTGATCGACCTGAAGGCGTTCCGCTACATGCTCCGGCAGGGGCGGATCGTCCTGCTCTTCGACGGCTTCGACGAGTTGGTGGCCCGGGTCACCTACGACCGGGCGGCGGACCACCTGGAGACGCTGCTCCAGGCGGCCGAGGGGAACGCCAAGATCATCGTTAGTAGTCGCACCCAGCACTTCAAGACCAACTCGCAGGTGCTCACCGCCCTCGGTGAGCGGGTGGGCATGCTGCCGCACCGGCGGGTACTGGCCGTCGAGGACTTCACCCCCGCGCAGATCGAGACCTTCCTGCGGCACCGCTACGGCGGGGACGAGCGGGCGGCCCGGGAGCGGATGGACCTGCTCGGCGGGGTACGGGACCTGCTCGGCCTCTCTCGTAACCCGCGCATGCTCGGCTTCATCGCCAACCTCGACGAGGGACGGCTGACCGCCGTGGCCGGTGCGGGCGGCACGTTCAGCGCCGCCGCGCTCTACCGGGAGATCCTGGAAGCCTGGCTGGACTTCGAGGAGCGGCGCACCCAGGGCGTGCCGGGTGTGCCGGTCAGCCTGCGCCGTCCCGAGCTGTGGCGCGCGGTGAGCCGGTTGGCCTTCCAGCTCTGGGAGAGCGGGGAGTCGTACCTGCGCCTGGCCGAGCTGGCCGAGGCCGCCGGGCAGTTGGCCGGGCTGGCAGAGTCCCAGCTCTCCGGATCGCAGGCGACGCACGCGGTGGGTGCGGGCAGTCTGCTGGTCCGCACCGACGACGGCCTGTTCGGCTTCATCCACACCTCCGTGATGGAGTGGCTGGTCGCCGCGGGGACCGCCGCCCAGCTCAATGAGGGCGAGGAGCCGTCGGCCCTGGCGGCGCGCCCGCTGTCGACGCTGGCCGTGGAGTTCCTCGGCGACCTCGCCGACCCGGCCCGCTGCACCGCCTGGACGTCCCGGGTGCTGGGCGACGAGGCAGCCGGCGAGACGGTTCGGGCCAACGCGTTGCGGCTCAGCGCCCGGCTGCGGCTGCCCGACCGGGCCGACCTACGTGGCGCGGTGCTGCGCGGTGAGGACCTGTCCCACCGGGAGCTGGCCGAGGCGGACCTGACCGGCGCGGACCTGACCGACACCCGCCTGGTCGCCACCAACCTGACCGGGGCCCGGCTGACCCACGCCCGGTTGCGCGGCGCCCGCCTGGACCAGGCTCGCCTCACCGGGGCCGACCTGAGCGGGGCCGATCTGGCCGGAGCCCGACTGTTCCGGGCCGACCTGCGTGACGTGCGGGTGGCCGGCAGCAGTTGGCACCGGGCCGCGCTGATCGACGTGAGTGCCCACCCGGCGCTGCTGCGCGCGCCGGAGCTGCGCGGCGCCGTGGTCGCCCCGGGCCGTCCGGTGACACCGGGCCTGGCCCCGTCCGCCGTGGGCGTCTCGTACGGCTTCGAGGTGGGCCGGCTGCCGTTGCCGGCTGCGTACAGCCCCGACGGCACGGTGCTCGCCGTGGGCAGCGACGACGGAGGGGTGCTGATCTGCGACACCACCACCGGCCTTCCGGTGCGGACCCTGCAGGGCCACCGGGGCCGGGTGTACGCGGTCCGATTCGACGCCGCCTCGCACCACCTGGTCACCGGCTCGGCCGACCTCAGCGTACGACTGTGGGACGCGGACCACGGCGACGTGCGGCACGTGATCGAGGACGTCTTCGCCGGCTGGGTGTGGCCGCTGCTCACCGACGGCGCCCGGGGCCGGCTGGTGGTGGGCGACGCGGCCGGTGTGGTCCGGCTCTACGACACCCGGACCGCCCGGCTGCTCCAGGAATGGCCCGGGCACGCCGCGCCCGTCTGGGGCACCTCGTTCAGCCCGGACGGGCGGCGGGTCGTGGTCGTGGACAGTTCCGGCGCGGTCCGTGGCTGGGACATCGCGTCGGGCGACCTCGCCTTCGAGGTGCGGGAGCCGGAGGTGGTCTACCGGGTGGTGCACACCCCGGACGGCCGGTCGCTGGTCGCCGTCGGACAGCACGGCCGGGTGTGGATCCGCCGGGCCGCCGACGGGGAGCTGCTGCGCCAGCCGCGCGGCCACGAGGCCGACGTCTACGCCCTCGACGTGCACCCCGACGGCGGGCTGATGGCAACCGGCGACACGCATGGCGCGCTGCGGCTGTGGGAGGTGGAGACCGGCCGCCCGGTCCGGGTGCTGGACCGGCAGCGTGGCGCCATCTACAGCGTCCGGTTCAACGCCGACGGCACCATGCTCGCCACGGCCGCCAGCGACGGCGCGATCCAGCTCTGGACCACCGCCGACGGCCAGCTCCGGCACGAGCTGAGCCGGCACCGTGGCTCGGTCTGGCCGGTGGTGTGGCGGCCGGACCAGGCCCAGGTGGCGACCAGCAGCAACGACGGCACCACCCGCCTCTGGGACACGCGGACGGGGCAGCTTCAGCACACCCTGCGTGGGCACGGGCGGCGGGTCACCTCGCTGTCCTTCCGCGACGACGGCGAGGTGCTGGCCGCCTGCGGCAACGACGGTGTGGTGCGGCTGTGGGAGCCACGCACCGGGCGGCTGGTCCGGCAGTTCGCCAGCCCGGCCGACCGGCTGCTCTCCGCCGTGTTCTGTCCGGGTGAGCCACTGGTCGCCGCACCGAGCGGGGACGGCGGCGTGCACCTGTGGAACACCGACACCGGGGTCGACGAACGCGAGCTGAACGTGGACACCGACCATGTCTGGGCGGCCGCGTTCAGCCCGGACGGCGATGCGCTGGCCACCGCCAACGACGATGACACGGTCCGACTGTGGTACCGGCGTACCGGCCGGCACTTCGCCACCCTCGCCCCGCACCGGGGCCGGGTCCGGGCGGTGGCGTTCAGCCCGGACGGCGAGACCATCGCCACCGGCTGCGACGACCACCTCGTCCGGCTCTGGGACGCGGCCACCGCGACCTGTCGCCATACGTTGGAGCTGCACACCGACCGCGTGTACGCGGTGTGCTTCAACAGCGAGGGGACGCTGCTCGCCAGCGCCAGCAACGACGGCACCGCCGTGGTGTGGGACGCGCTGACCGGCGAACGGCGCGTGGCGCTCACCGAGCACACCGGCCGGCTCTGGTCCTGTGCGTTCAGCCCGAACGGCGCGCTGCTCGCCACCGCCGGGGACGACCTGATCATCCGGCTGTGGGATCCGGGCACCGGTCGGCTGCACGGCACCCTGGCCGCGCACACCCGGCGGGTCTGGTCGGTGGCGTTCAGCCCGGACAGCAGCATGCTGGCCAGCGCCGGTGACGACGGCACCGTCCGGCTCTGGGACGTCGTGGACCCGGAGCACGCTCAGCTGCGCGCCACCCTGATCGGCCTGCCGGACGGCTGGGCTGCGGTCAGCCCGGACGGACGCTACAAGCTGGACGGTGATTCGGGCGGTCAGTTCTGGCACGTCATCGGCACCTGCCGGTTCGAGGTGGGCGAGCTGGACCCCTACCTGACGCAGGTGCGTCGACTCCCGGTGGACGCCCCGTTCTGACCGGTCGGACCCGTCGACGTGCCCGCGGTCGTCGTCGGCCGGCCGGTGCGGCGTCGACGTCATCCACCAAGCCCCGCCCGACCGGCTGCTGCCGTCGTGTCGATCGAGCGGGGCGGCGGATGCGATGACGGTCAGCGCGGCATGAGGTGGCGGGTGAAGAACCGGACCGCGCTGTCCAGCTCATGCTCCGGGAGCCGGTCGCCGTGGCGGCCCGGGTTGGCGTGCAAGGTCTTCTCGGCCGAGCCGAACGCGTCGAACAGGGCCAGGCTCTGCTCGCGGGGCACCCGCTCGTCGTCCCACTGGACCAGGAACTCGATCGGCACGGTGATCTGTGCGGCGGCTACGGCGGAAGCCGGGGCCGCGGCGCCACCCAGGCCCAGCACCGCCGCGCGGACCCGGGGCTCAGCGGCCACGAACGGCACGCCGAGCCCGCATCCCAGCGACACTCCCCAGTAGCCGACGGCTTCCGACCCGAGGTGGTCCAGGACGGCCCGCCACTCCGGTACGGTCTGCTCGGCGACGATGGCCTGGAACCCGGCGAGCAGCGGGGCCAGCTCGTCGCCGGAGTCGACGCGGGCTTGGATCTCGGTGGCGATGTCCTGGTAACGGGCATCGGTCGGCCGGTCGCCGTGGTTCGGAACGTCCACGCAGACGGCCGTGAATCCGCTGGTCACGAAGCGGTGGGCGCGGTGCAGGATGCCGGGGGCGGTCTTGTGCTGGCCGCCGCCGTGGCCGAGGAGGATCAGCGGGCGAGGGGCGGTGGTGTCGTCGTCCTGGGTCCACCTGACAGCGGGGACGCCACCGACGGTGAAGAACTCTTCGTGGATGTGCATCGGGAACGTGGGCCTTTCGGGTGCCTTTGCGGGCGCTCCCTAGACCATGCGGGGCAGGGAGTCCCGACCTGTCACAGCGTTGATCGGACTCACCTCCTCGGTCGGCAACCATGCACGGCAGGGTCGACCGTACACGAGCTGTCGCCGAGCCGGAGTGGAGTGCTCCCCTGAAGCGGCATCACCCCCGGTCATCGCCCGATGCGGCACCGGCGACGGGCACGCCCGGGGAGTGTCACCGCCGGGCGGACCAGTAGGATTCTCTGCTTATGACCTCTGTTGAATCTGAAGCGCCGACGCGGGCGCCTGTTTCTCGCGTGCAGCTTGTCATCGGCATCGTCCGGCGAGGCGACGAGATCCTGCTGGTGCGGGAGAGCCTCGGCGCGAACGGCGAGATGCTCTGGTCGCTCCCCGGCGGCGGCGTCCAGGACGGCGAGGTCTTCCACGAGGCGCTGCGGCGGGAGATGCAGGAGGAGACCGGCCTGGTGGTCGGCGACCCGGTCGCCACCGCGTTCGTGATGCACATCGACTCCGAGCGGTACCCGTCGGCACTCGCGATCGCGTTCGAGATCAACGACTGGGAGGGCGAGACCCTGCCGGAGGACGACGAGATCGCCGAGGCGGCGTTCTTCCCGCTGCCGGAGGCCCTCAAGCTGATCGGGCAGCTCGAGAGCGACAACCAGCGGGAGCCGATCCTCGGTTACCTGACCGGTGAGGTGCCGGCCGGCACCACCTGGATCTGGCGCAACCGGGACGACCGGGAGGTCCTGCTCGGGCGCTGGTGACCCTCAGTGCGCGCAATCCTCCACGACGTCGGGCCGGTCACGCCGGACGAGCGTGTCCGGGTGGAAGGCGGCCAGGAAGTCTCCGATCGGGCCCGACAGCCGCATCGTCGCGCGTGCAGCGGCGTCGGCGTGGCTGTCGGCCACCGCGACCCCGACCGCCGCAGAGGCCAGCAGGCACCGGTCGTTGCGCCCGTCGCCGAACGCGATGACCCGCTTCAGGTCGGCCTCACCGGCCTGCTCGGCCAGCAACGCCGTCACCGCGGCAGTCTTGCAGGTCCCCGCAGGCCGCAGCAGCTTCGCCGCGGTGCCGGCGAACGGGATCGCCTCGACCGCCCCGCCCAACAGCCCGTCGGGCAGCGGCACACGATCCAGCACCAGGACCGAGCCGACCTGCGCCCTCCCGCCGAGCTGCGGGTCGACCTCGATGGACGATCGGGGCAGCCGGTGTGCCATCGCGAACCACGTGGACGCCCGCCGGGACGTCGCGACATAGCGGTGATCCAGCTCCGCGACCAGCTCGGTGAAACCCGCGGCGAGCAGCGCTGGCACCACCTCGCGGGGCAGCGCGCGGCGATATGCCGCCCGGGCGGTGGCGCGGTCGTACTCGACGTTGCCGTTGTCGAGCAGCAGGCGCGGCCCGAACAGTTCGAGGAGGTGCTCGGGTAGACCGAGCGCCTCGAACAGCACCGTCGATCGTCCCGTCACCAGCAGGAGTGCCAGACCGCGGTCGCGCAGCCGGGCGAGCCCTTCGATCGTGCCGGGCAACGGCACACCGCGCTCGTCGACCAGCGTGCCGTCCAGGTCGAACGCGGCGAAGGCGAGGTCAGGCACGCAGCGTTCCGAGCGCCTCGCGGATGGAGCCGGACAGATTCACCAGCGTGTTGCGGGTGCCGAGCTCGGCGACCAGGATCGGCAACCGCATGAGTGCCTCGAACGTCCGCCCCGCCAGGGTGCCGATCTCGTCGCGGTCGCGGGTGCGGGCATGCAGCCAGTCCTCGACGAACACGTCGTCGTCCGGAGTCATCAGCTGCTCGGTGAGCACTTCGCGCGCCTGGTCCGGATCGACCCGACGCACGCTGAGCACTGCGGAGTCCTTCGTCACGCGGGGCAGCACGATGGCGGTCAGCCGCACGGAGGGGACCAGGGGGGTGCCGGTGCGCGCACGCCACTCGACGGGCAGCAGGTTCAGCTTGGAGTCTCCGCAGAAGCTCTGCCAGTCGCTGGTGACGAAGTCCGGCTGCCGGCGGGCCAGCTGCCAGCTGGTCGCGTCCTTCAGGCCCAGCGCGTGCATGGTGCCGCCGTTGATGCGGATCGGCACCGGCATGCCGCAGGCCGTCACCTGCTCCCCGTCCGCGCGGACCATGACCCGGTCGTTGGCGACGAAGGCGCAGCCGGAGGCAGCGGCCAGGGCCAGGGCGGTGGTGGACTTGCCGGCACCGGAGCGGCCGATCACCACCACGTTGCCCTCGGGGGTGGCCGCGCAGGACGCGTGCAGCCCGGCCCAACCGTCGCTCTCGCCCCGCCGGTAGCCGAACTCGCGCAGGTGCCGGGCCAGCGCCAGGTGGGCGTAGGGGCGCGCGGTCGTGACGAACACCAGGCCCCGCGGGGACTGCACGACGAGGTTGGTGCCGTCGATCTCGTCGGGCTCCGAGACCACGGCGCAGGTCCCGTCGGCCAGCTCGTAGCGGATCCCGGGTGCGGCCACGTGCAGATGTACGGCTTGGCGCCGGACCGCCTGCGCCGCGTAGTGCTCGACCAGCCGGGCGAAACACGCGTCGGAGACGGCGAGGTTCACGGCGGTCAGCGCACAGGGCGAGAAGTCGTCGGGCAGGTGCTCCCAGATGTCGTTCGCCGGGGTGAACAGGTCGTGCAGGTACGTGATGGCTCGCGGGTCGGCGCTGCTCACCGCGATCCGGGTCTGGCCCAGCCGGACGGTCCCGGCGCGTACGCCGAGCCGTGCCGCCAGCGCGTGCGGATCGGCCAGCTCGGCCGGATCGGTGTCGAGGAGGGTTGCTTCGCTCTGGATCATCGGGTCCCCGTCGGTCGCAGGACGGCCCGCCAGACTGAACGCTGGCCGGGGTCGGCATCGTGGAGATATTCGAACGGGCCGTCGACGAACTGGAATCCGGCGCCACGGCAGAGCTCGGCGATCCGCTCCGGCGGCAGCAGCGTCATCACCTGTCCGTTGGGGAGCCGGTGGCGGTCGTCGGCGAGCGGGGTGAGCCGGTGGTCCAGATGCGCCGCGCTGAACAGGTTCAGCGACACCACGCCGGCGGTGGCGACGACCCGACCCAGCTCGCCGATGGCCGCGGAGACCTGTTCCGGCCGGGGCAGGTTGTGCAGGACCCCGTGACACACCACGACCGCGGCCCGCGCGTTGGCCACCGGCAGCGCAGCGACGTCCGCCTGGCAGAAGGCGGCACCGGGGGCGACGCCCTGTGCGCGCAGCACCATCTCCGCGTGCAGGTCGAGTCCGACGACCCGGTAGCCTCGTTCGGCCAGCAGCGGCAGGTTCCGCCCACCACCGCAGCCGACGTCGAGCGCCATCGCGCCGGGGCCGCCCTGCGGCACCATGTCGGCCAGGTATCCCGGCGGCGACGCCGTGGCGAACGCCGTCACCACGTCCGGCCGGTTCCAGTAGTCACCCGTCGCGCGCATGGCGCTTCACCGTGCACTCGTCGATCAGGTAGCCCTGGTCCCACGGCATCGCGCGGAACGTGGTGAGGCCCGCGGCTTCGAAGCCGGCCGCGACGGCGTCGGGCTGCTCGGTGAGAGCGAAGAAGAGCGGCCCGACGGAGGACAGGCTGAGCACGGCGGCCTGTTCCGACTCGAACAGCTGCCGCACCTGCTCCGCGTACTGCAGCAGGCGGGGGTGCGAGAAGGCGCAGTTGCGGATGCTGCCCATCTCGAACCGGTAGTCGAAGACGAGCTGCCCGAGGGTGCGCGGAGTGCCGGTGACCAGGTCGGGCCAGCACTCGTGCAGCAACCGGTAGGCGATCTGCGGCGCGTAGCGGCGGCCGGTCTCCAGGAACCCGTCGAAGTTCTCCGCCTCGGCGCGAAGGCTCTCCGAGGCGTCCCAGCTGCGCAGGTCCGGTGGTACGGCGAGCACGATCGTGTGCCCGGCCGGCGCGGGGGCGGCCAGCAGCGCGACGGCGTTTCCGGAGACCACCTGGATCGCGCCGGGTACCAGACCGGCGGCGGCCGAGCCGCCGATGCACTGGACCGGCATGATCTCGTCGTCGTTGCCGTCGATCTCCTCGCCGTGGTTGTCGACCAGCAGCCGCATCAGCGTCCGGTGGTCCAGCGGCCGACCGCACAGTTCGTTGATCGCCGCGGCCACGGCCGAGAGGACGGCGCTGCTGCTGCCGAGACCGACGTGCGGAGGCAGCGGGTGCGAGCGGATCGTGATCCGCATTCCGCCGGTGAGGCCCAGGACCTGGCGCATCAGCAGCGCGGCGTGGCGCCCCAGGACCGGCCGGGCACTGTCGGCGGCGATCTCGACGCCGTCGCCGGACGCCGTGGCCTGGACCTCGACGCTCGTGAAGAGGTCGGTGACGAAGACCAGCTCACCGGCGGGGTAGGAGCCGGCGCCGGGCAGCACCTTGCTCGGGTCCAGTGCCATCGCGTTGAGCCGGTTCGGGTAGCGCAGGCGCACCCGGCCCTCGATTCCGGCAACGGGTGGCACGGACGGGACTGCGCCGCGCACCGAACCCACCCGTACGGGGGCGAAGCCCGCCACACTACCGGTCGCGGTCATCGGCGCTTCCTCTCCGCTCTCGGGGCAACGGCAGCGTCACCGCGGCCTTGGAGGTGGTGATCTCGATGAGGTGGTCGAGGGCCTCGACGGTGTAGCCGCCGCTGCCCAGCGAGCCTTCGGCCCGGATCGCCATGTTGGCCCGGGCCACCTGGCGGTGGGGGTAGCGGAAGCGCAGGATGCGCTTGAGCAGCGCGGCATACTCCGCGCGCACCCGGGGCGACTCGAGCAGGCAGCGCAGCAGCGGCGAGTTGCCGCTGCGGTACGCCAGGAGCGTGTCGTCGCACACCGCCCGGTGGGTGGGCGGCAGGTAGAGCACGTTCTCCACGAGATAGTCGTCGTGCCACGCGCCGAGCTGCCCCGGTTCGCTCGGCGCGAGCAGAAGCACGTCGAGGACGAGCAGTGGCATCTGGGCGCCGCCGGGACCCATGTAGGCCTTCCCGCCGATGTCCATCGTCGGGAAGTAGGGCCGGAGCCGGTGCGAGAAGTAGTCGGGGGTGATCGTCCGCTGGACCGTACGCAGGTTCTTGCGCAGGACCTCGACCCCGTCGTGCACCTGGCCGAGTGCGGCGAGGAGCACGTCCTCGTCGAGGTCGGCGCGGTCGCGGCAGGCGGCCAGGTCGTCGACGGCCAGGTTCAGCGCCTGGGTCGCGGCGACGACCGAGTCGATGAACACGTGCTCTTCGTCGCTGAGCAGGAAGCCGCGGCGGCGGGGGCCGACCGGGTTGCGCGTGGTGTAGCTGTACACGGTGTCGCGGGGGACCTCGTCGGCGACGGCGGCCAGGCGTAGGAGTGTCGGCTCGATGCCGTGCAGGTCGGCGTCGGGATCGTGCCGGACGAGTGAGGCGGCGAGGAAGCCCAGGTCTCGCAGGGCGGCTCGGGCCGTGTGGACGTCAGCCGTATCGAAGTCGGCAATGAGGTCGGCCAGCGCGTCGACCATCCACGCCGTGTCGGCGCGCTCGTTGGCGGCGGGCAGTTCGGCGAGGATGTCGTCGGCGCGCAGCGGGTCCATCGCGGCCACGGCGAGGTCGTCGGCGTTCTGGTCGGCGCCGATGAAGGAAGTGGTCATGCCGCGACCCCGACCGCGGTGGCCAGGACCGTCTCGGTTCCGCCGTCCGTGCTCCGTACCGCCGCGTGCGCCCGGATCAGGTCGGCGCCGTGATCGGCGACGGCGACGACGTCGTCGACACGCAGCCGTTCCGGTTCGGAGACGTCGAAGACGGGCAGGAGGCGGGCCATTCGCTGGCCCACACCGGTGTCGACCGTCATCCGGGTCCGCCGTCCGGCAGGCAACGACGCGGTGGTCACGACAAGCTCGCCGGCGTTCCCGGACACGTCGGGTACACAGCGGCCGACCAGGCCCGACCGGGCGACCAGCGCGTCCGCCGCCGACGCGGCGACCAGGTCGGACAACCGCCAGGCGTCCGCCGATCGGGCGCCCACCACGACCGTGCACTCGATGTCGAAGAAGCGGTTCGGGAACCGCTGGTACTCCTGCCGTAGCAGGTGTGTCCGCCGGGGCAGCAGCGGATCGCCGCTGACCCGGAGCATGTCCAACCGGGCCGGGCGGTCGTCGTCGGCGAGTTCGACGGTGCACTCGAACGACGTGTCGATGGAGAACGAGTACTCGTCGCTGTGGGCGCGCCGCCGGAAGCCACGCGCGCTCTTTCCGAGCTTCACCACGACGCGGTCCCGGAAACACTGGATCTCGTCGGTGAACTCGCCCTCGCCGAACTTGTACTCCAGCGACCGGAACTCGCCCGTGCTCTCCAGGTTCATCAGCACCCGCTCGCCCGGGTCACCGGTGCCGACGCAGAAGTGCACGCCCCCGACCAGGGACAGCTTCTGCTGCGACCGGTCGAGCACTTCGACGTAGTAGTCGGCGGTCCGCACGCCGAACAGTTCGTTGCCGAACGGGTCGGCGAGATCCGGGGCGTACACGTGCGCCTGGCGACCCGTCGCGGTCTCGCCCCATTCCCGCACCTGGAGGGGTTCGCCGGTGGTGGAGCGGTGCAGGAAGGTGTGGAAGGAGTACCCGGGCTCGTCCGGATCGCGGCGGCCCGGCGGATGCACGATGTAGTGCCGGAAGCAGTCGGTGTCGGCGGCGATGTCACGCAACTGCTCCGGCAAACCGGCGTCGGCCTTCCCGCGCCCGGGCCTGGCACGTGCGGCCCTGGCCTGCGCGACCGCCTCGGACAAGCCGGTGGCGAAACGGGCGATCTGCTCGTCGGTGAGGCTGTGTCCCGCGTAGAAGTGGTGGTAGCTGCGGCGTCCGCCCTGTGGCGCCGGCGCGCTGACCGCGAGGAGCCGGTAGCGCTCGGTGAATTCCTTCGGCAGCAGCCCGTCCGGTGTGGAGAAGCCGGCCACGACGACAGGTGAGGCGGGTGCCGGCCGGATCTCCGCCTCCGGGTCGGCGGCCCGGATCGCGTCGGCGATCAGGTCCCGGCGACGCAGGCACTCCTGGATCGCCGCGGTGAAACCGGCGTGGCCGAGGCCGAAGACGGTGGCCCACAGAGCGGCGGCCGCGGCGCCGGGGCGGGACCCGGTCAGGGTCGAGTCGACGATCCCGGTGACCGGGCTCGCCTCGGTGACGTGCCCCAGCAGGCCCTTGCGTACGAGCAGCACCCCGCACGAGTACGGCAGTAGCCCCGACTTGTGCGGGTCCAGGGCCATCGCGTGCACGCCGACGTTGCGGAAGTCGAAGGCCAGCGCGGGATCGCTGAACGGGAAGATGAAGCCGCCGTGGGCCGCGTCGACGTAGCAGAAGAACCGCACCTGGTCGGCGAGCTGCACCGCGCGGCGCCGCAGCAGCGCGGCCAGCTGATCGACCGGGTCGCACAGGCCGCTGTTGTAGTAGCCGGCCGTCAGCGCCACGATGATGCCGGTCGCGCCGGCGGCGACCGCCGCCTCGACGGCCTGCGCCAGCTGCTCCGGCTCGATGACCCAGCTCGGGCCGGGTGCGATCGTGCGCAGGTCGAGGCCGAGGACCTCGGCGGCCTTCGTGACGGAGTGGTGGGCGAACTCGCTGGTGATGAGGGTGACCCGCGACGCCGCGTCGGCCCGGACGGCATTGCGCCCGATGCGCAGTCCCTGGAGCACCGCCTCGGTCGCGCCCGAGGTGATGTGGCCGTCGGCCGAGTCGGCGTGCAGCAGGCCGGCGAGGCCCAGCAGAGCTTCTCGTTCGAGCCGCCGGGTGCCGGCGCGCCCGGCGCCGAAGGGGGTGTGTACTCCGACGTTGTTGCTGTTGAGCGCCAGGAACCGGGTCCAGGCGGAGAGGGCCACCTCGTGCGGGGCCGACATGGCGAAGCCGAGCCGGGTCACCGTGGGATCGTCCCAACCGGTCGTCTCCGCGTACGCGCGGTCGAGGCCGGCGGTCAGCTCGCTCGGGCTCAGCCCGGCGGCCGGGAACGTGTCGCTGATCGTCCAGCCGTTCTCCAGGTCACCCACCGGTACCGTCCTTGCCGTGCCGGGCGGCCGGCGTTCGGCCGAGCCGGACCTGCAGTCGCTGGGGTGTCAGCGGGTGCCGCGGCTGTTCTCCCGCCAGCACGCGCAGGATGTCGTCGGCGACGATGTCGGCGACCGCGATGTTGGCGTCCCTGGTTCGTCCCGCGATGTGCGGCAGGTGGACCACGTTGTGCCTGCCGATGAGGGGATCGCCCTCCGGCAGCGGTTCGACGTCGTACACGTCCGCGGCCCAGGCCAGTTCGTCGGCGAGCACCCGCTCCCGCAGCGCCGCGGCATCGATCGCGGCCGCCCGGGTGATGGTCACGACGAGCGCGCCCCGCCGCAGGGCGAAGACGTGGTCGCGGTCGACCACGCCGGTGACGCTGGGGGTGTCCGGTGCCGCGACGACGAGGATCTCGGAGTCCCGCACCAGCCGGTCGAGGTCCACCGACTCCGCCGAGACCTCGGCGAAGCGCTCCGGGGAGCGGTACGGGTCGTACGCCAGCACGGTCGCGCCGAGCATGGCGCACCAGCTGGCGATGCGCCCGCCGATCTCGCCGACCCCGATGATGCCGACGGTCTTGCCCGCCACGGTGCCGTTGGCGAAGCGCGGATCGTCGCAGAACTGCACGTACGGGTAGTCCCAGGGGCGGAAGCCGGTGATGACCTCGTGGTGCCACTGCGGGATGCGACGCAGCCCGCACAGGATCAGGCTCAGTCCGCACTCGGCGACCGACTGGCCCCAGCCGGGAGTTCCCTCGACGAACGGGATGCCCGCGTCCCACAACGCGTCCATGGCCTCGATCCCGCAGGTGTCGGTTTCGCTGGCCACCACCTTCAGCCGGGTCGCGGCGGCGATCATGTCGTGGGTGAGGTCGCCGCCGAACAGGGCGACGGCGTCGATGTCGGCCCAGTCGGCGGCGGCCAGATCGCTTTCGCGTACGTCGAGGTAGCGGATGTCGCAGGTCGGGGACAGGCGTTCTTCCAGCCGCTCGCGCAGGAACGCCCAGAATTCCGAGAGCAGACCGTCGTCGGTCAGCAGCACGACGGGTCGGCGGGAGGTGAGGTCGTTCATGCCCTGGCTCAAGATTCCTCGCTGTCACGTGTGCCGCGATGGCCCTGCTCGATGGTCCGGAACCACAGGCTGCTGCCGGGGGCGACGATCGCGTCGACCGCCTGACGGGCCTGTGCGTCGACGGTGGTCTCCGTCGCCCTGAGCGCGAGCGTGAGTTGGTCGAGGGTCCGGGGACCGATGATGGTGCTGGTCACGTCGCTGCTGCCGGACAGCCACGAGTGGGCGAACTCGGGCAGCGACTGCCCGTGCTCGGCGGCGAGCTCCAGCAGCGCGGCCAGGGCCCGCTGGACCGGCTCCCAGACCGTGCCGCGCGGTGACCACCATTCGGTGAAGCGGGCGTCGGCGGGCGGTTCCCCGAGGAACCGTTCGCTGAGGTAGCCCATCGCCAGCGGGCTGTAGGCGACGAAGCCGACGCCGTACTCGCGGCAGATGGGGAGGATGTCCCGCTCCACCTCGCGTTCGAGCAGGTTGTAGGGCGACTGCTCGGCGATCGGGCCGGGCGTGCCGAGCGAGCCTCGTGCCAGCACGGCCATCTCGACCAGACGCCAGGTCGGCACCACGCCGAGGCCGGGCTGCTCGGCCATCTCCTCCGGGCTTGGCATCGTGGACGTGCCGATGTAGCGGATCTTCCCCTCCCGTACGAGGTCCGCCAGGGCGCCGAGGGTCTCCTCGACGGGCGTCCGTAGGTCGTGCCGGTGCAGGTGGAAGATGTCGATGTGGTCGACGCCCAGGCGGCGCAGGGACCGCTCGCACTCACGCTTGACGGCGTACGCGGAGTTGCCCCAGTCGTTGGGCCCCGGTCCGACCTCGTTGTAGCACTTGGTGGCGATCAGGACGTCGTCGCGGCGGTGACGGATGGCCTTGCCGAGGATCTGTTCGCTGCGGCCGTCCTGGTAGGCGTTGGCGGTGTCGACGAGGTTGACGCCGGCGTCGAGAGCCGTGTGGATGATCTCCTCTGCCGCGGCCTCGTCGGTCGGGCCGCCGAAGTTGAAGGTACCCAGAGTGACCGTGGATACACGCAAACCACTGCGGCCCAGTTGATGGAACTCCATCCACGCCCCCTGCTGTCTCCACCGAACCCAGCGGCCATTGTGCCGCTGACGGTTATAGTGATCAAGATCGGAGCGAGAGTCCACTAATCAGCTGAACGATCGCCGGGCAGCAGTTGAGCGCTGGTCAACCTCCTTGCCGGCCCGGGCCCCACGCCAGCGCCCCACCCAGCAGCGGAACGCGCCCCGTCGGCGGCGACGCCCTTGCCCGCGTCTGGCCGACAGGCAGGTGAAACGCTTCCTGGAGACCGTTAAGCTTTGCCGCCGGTCCAGGGGCGAGCTTCACGCAGAGTGATCTCGTGGCCACTGCGGACGGATGTCGAGTCAGCGCCGTGCAATGCCGGGGCACCGTCGAGAAGGAGGCCGAATGGCCGAGTTGTCAGCCGAATCGGAGTTGTTGCTCCTGCTCAGCAGGCAGCAGGTGACGGACACGCAGATGGCTCGTGTGCGCACGATCATCAGTCAGGACGAGCCGCGCCTGGACTGGGGGCATCTTGCCGTCCAGGCCGCCAGGCACCGCGTCGCCCCCCTCGTGGGCTGGCATCTCTGGCGCCTGTTGACCACCGAGAGGGTCGCGGGCATCGACTCTCCCGTCGTGCTGCTCCTGTACTCCGCCTACCGGGACACGCAACGTGCCAACGAGCTCATGCTGGCTGAGGTCCAGGCGATCAGCGACGCTGCGGCGGACCAGGGCATCACGGTGCTCATGCGCAAGGGCGGCCATCTGGCCTTCGCGGTCTACCAGGAGCCCGGGACGCGACCGATGGGTGACCTGGACGTCCTCGTCACCAGGGAGGAGGCGCCCACCCTGGTCAAGGCGCTCGAGGGACTCGGTTATGTGGAAGGCAACCCGACGCGCGTCGACATCGTCCCGCTGAGCAAGCGGGAGCGGGCCTTCTGGCGTCTGTACGGCAGCGACCTGCCCAAGATGAACAAGTTCGGCGAGTTCCACCGGCCGATCGTCAGCATCGACATCAACGTCTCGCTGGCGCTGCCCGGCAAGGGTTACGACGTTCCGGTCGGTGCCGTCCTGGCGCACGCCGGCCGCCACCGGTACGGGGACGCCTCGTTCCTCGTGCCGTCCCCCGAGGACGCGGTCATCGACCTCGCCGCCCACATCTACAAGACCTCGACGACCCTCAGGTTCATGAACCGCGGCAAGCACCGGCAGTTGCTCAAGTACGTCGACATCGCCGAGGTCGTACGCCGTGCCGGCCCGGACCTCTCGTGGGACCTGTTGCTCGAGCGGGTGGACGAGTACGCGGTGGCCGGCCCCGTCTTCTACGGGCTCGCGCACCTGCGGATGCTCTTCCCGGACGCCGTCCCCGCGGACGCCCTGACCGCGCTGCGGCAACGGTGCCCGGAGCCGGAGCGCCTGCTCAACGAGTACGGCCAGTGGGACCTGCCGGAGCCGCGTGCCTGGCAGCAGGACTTCCTCACCCGGTTCTTCGACCCGGACGCCGACCGCGACCTGCCCGCCTCGAAGTCACTCGTGTGACGACAGGAGGCGCTTGGGCGATGCCGCCCGAGCGCCTCCTGCCTCGCGAGCGACGCGAGGACCGCTCTACCGTTCGGTCTTCCCGGACAGCACCGGCGTGCCCACGCGCCAGGAGCGGAGCATGCGCAGGAACATCAGCCACGGGCCGGTGGCGCTGACGAAGGGCGCGGCGACGAACGTCGCCACGAGCGTCAGCCGCGGACGTCTCCCGGTCAACCAGCTGACGGAGCGGTCCTGGCGGTCGATCCCGCCCAGTCGCGGCAGCAGCGCCAGCAGCAGGACGGCCGTGACGGGATACGCCACCAGGCCGGTGCCGACGGCGAGCACGGTCCACCAGCCACCCCCCAGCGCCGTGATCACCAGCCCGGCGGGGATGAGCAGCACCCCGGCGAACCAGATGCCGATGTCGAACAGCTCTTTCGCCACCAGCAACCATTTGCCCGGCAGGCTGACCGGCGACGGGTAGGGGCGTACGTGGTCCAGTTCCCGGGCGACCCCCAGGCTGCCGTAGCAGACATTGGCCCACCCGTTCATCATCGACCTGGTCTGGTAGTAGGGCTCGGTCAGGTTGAAGCTCGGCACCAACGCCTGCTCGACGCCGAGCAGCGAGGCGCGGTGCCCGACCGGCTCCTGCATCTCCGGGAACGGGCCGAGCTCGCGCCACGCGCCGAGATGGACGAACGTCCCCGAGCCGATCGCGTAGATCATCGGGCGGAACGGCGCGGCGAGCAGTCGCACCAGGCGCGGGCTGCGGCGCAACAGGTCGTTCTGGAGTATCCGCCCGACCTCGACGGCCAGGCCACGCCGCAGCCAGTACAGCACCTGTCCGCGCATCAGGGCGCCGTCGGCGCCGGGGGCGAAGGGAGCCCGGAACCGCAGCGGCAGCTGCACCTGGTGCAGCAGCGCCGGAGGGCGGCGGCCCGCGGCGACCGCCCCACGTACCAGGTCTCCCACCGCCACGAAGGTCTCCCCGTGGGCCACCGCGTCGAAGTCGTAGACGGCCAGGTAGACGCTGTCCGGGTCGACGCCCGGCAACAGCTCGGGTAGCAGCTCCACCGCGTAGTTGAGCTGGGAACCCTTGCGCCCGTCGGTGTGGGGGAAGTGGACGTGGCACGAGCGGTGCGTACCGGGCCTGCCGTTCAACTCGGCGGTGATCTGCCGGCACAGCTCCTCGGTGGTGGGCGTCGCGTCGAAGGCGCGGCGCAGCACGCCGGGCCACTCGTCCGGCGACGTCCGCTCCAGCTCGTCGAGGGTCGCGGCGATCACCGACGGCGCGAGCACCTTCTCCAGTGCCCGCTCCCGGCCGCCACGCCTGGCCAGACCGTGTAGTTCGGTGACCACGGCGGGCAGGGCCGCCTCCTGGGCGGCACGTTCGGCCGTCTCGCGTTCGCTCGTGATGGCGACCGATATCAACGTCCCGGGATAGCGCGCGGTGGCGAACGATTCCAGCGTCTCGCGCACCAGCCGCTGCTCGCGCAGGGCCGGCAGCATGACCACGATGACGGGAAGGTCCGCGGGGGCCGTGGCCGGCGCCGCAGGGCGGTCGCGGACCGCCCGTGCCGCCACGATGATCCAAACGAGTACCCAGACCGCGTGCGCGGCGAACAGGATCGCCACGACGCGGCCCAGCACGGTGATCGTCTGCAAGATGGTGCCTACTCTTTGTCGTCGGTGGTCGGACCGGTGGACCCGAGCGGGCGCCGATCGCGGAAGTAGGGCACGATCCGGTTCTCGAACATCGCCAGCGCGGAACCGATCGCCATGTGCATGTCCAGGTACTGGTAGGTGCCGAGCCGTCCGCCGAAGAGCACGTTGCGCTCGGCGGTCTCCTGCCGGGCCAACATCCGGTACGTCCGCAGCGCGTCCCGGTCCCCGGCCGTGTTGATCGGGTAGTACGGCTCGTCCTGGTCGCCGGCGGAGCGCGAGTACTCCCGGACCAGCACCGTACGGTCGCCGCGGTACGACCGTTCCGGGTGCATGTGGCGGTACTCCACGTTCCGGGTGAACGGCACCGACTCCTCGGCGTAGTTGATCGTCGTGGTCCCCTGGTAGTCGCGGACCGGCGCCACTTCCCGCTCGAAGTCGAGCGTGCGCCAGCCGAGCCGACCCCCGCTGTAGCGGAAGTAGCGGTCCAGCGGACCGGTGTAGACGACCGGCGTCCCGTCCGGAATGGCGTCGGCCAGCTCGAAGAAGTCCGTGTTCAGGCGCAGGTCGATGCGCGGGTCGGCCGCCATCCGCGACAGCCAGGCGGTGTACCCGTCGACCGGAAGGCCTTCGTACGTGTCGTTGAAGTACCGGTTGTTGAAGTCGAACCGCACCGGCAGCCGGGCGATGACGGACCCGGGAAGTTCCTTCGGGTCTGTCTGCCACTGCTTGGCCGTGTATCCCCGGAAGAACGCGTCGTAGAGGGGCCTTCCCACCAGTGAGATGCCCTTTTCCTCGTGGCTCGGATCAGGGGGGAGTTGACCGATCTCGGCCGCCTGGTCGGCAATCAGTGCCCGTGCCTCGTCCGGGGTGAGGTAGCGGCCGAAGAATTGGCAGATCGTCGCGAGGTTGACCGGCAGGGGATACACCTGCCCCTGATAGAGGGTAAAAGCCTTGTGCCGGTATCCGGTGAACTCGGTGAAACGGTTGACGTAGGCCCAGATTCGCTCGTTCGAGGTGTGGAAGATATGGGGGCCATATCTGTGCACCTCGATTCCGGTGTCCGGGTCGACCTCCGAGTAGGCGTTGCCACCGTGATGGTCGCGCCGTTCCAGGACCAGCACCCGCTTGTCCAACTCGGCGGCGGTCCGCTCAGCGATCGTCAATCCGAACAGGCCGGATCCGACGACCACCAGGTCGTAGCCTTCGAATGTCATGTCACTGCCTCTCCGAGTAGCCAGGCCGCCGACCGGCGCTCGTCGCTGAGGCGCTGCTTCCATTCGGCCACTGCCTGCGGCTCCTTCTCGGCGAAGAGGGCGACGTAGGAAAGAGCCGTGATGATTTTGTGCAGGTGCAGCCCGGCTTCGACGTCACGTGGCGGGGTCGGGTGGGTCCGGTGCGCCGCATAGGCGGTGTGGAACGCCGCCCGTTCGGTGTCGTCCGCGAAGCACCACCAGTCGAGCTTCACGAAGTCCTCCACCGGGTCACCGGGCCGGGCGAAGTCCATGTCCAGCAGCCATACGTCGCCGGATCTGTCGACCAGCACGTTGGGTAGGTGCACATCGAGGTGGGTCAGCCGCGGAGACATCGACGGCAGCACCTCGGTGACCAGTTCCAGCAGTTTGGCGACGAGCCGATCAAGATCGCTGGGGGTAAATATCTCCAACCTGGCTGCCCGGGCGGCGTAGCGGCGGATCTTGACTGCGACCGTGTCGTGGATGCTGGTCGGCCCCTCCACGGTGTAGGGGATGTCGTGCAGCCGGGCCAGCACCGCGCCCAGCCGTTCGAGCACCCGCTGCCGCTCCCGCCCGTCCCGGGCGGCGAAGTGGTCCTCGGCATCGGTGCCGTCGATCCACTCCTGGACGAGGAAGGCGTGCCCGTCACCGTCCGATCCCGAACCCAGCAGGCGCGGCACCGGCACGCCGTGCGCCAGCGCGGTCTCGGTGGCCCTGCGGGCTCCCAGGAAGTCGTCCGCTGCCCGGGAGTCTTCGTTGATCTTGACCAGGTAGTCGCCGTCGGTGGTGTGTACCCGCCATCCGGTGCTGAAGATGCCCTTCGTGACCGGTGTCGCCCCCAGCGGGGCCGCCTGCGGCACCACCGAGGTCAGGATGTCGATGGCCGCGTCAGCTTGCATCGGAGCCTCCGGGGGAGTGGACGCCGTCGTGCAGGTCGGTCAGCTCGGTCAGGCAGCGGTGCGCCAGCGCGGCCGAGGCGGCGCCCGGCCTGCTGCTCGCGCTCATCAGGCGGCTGAACAGGTGTAGCCGCAGGTAGAGGTCGACGGTGGGCGACCGTGGGTCGAGGCCGACCCATTCCGCCCACCGCGCCGGCGGCAGGCGCCACTCCCAGGCCAGCCTGACCAGATCCAGGTCGGGGTCGCCGAAGGTCGCCAGCTCCCAGTCGACGAGAACCGGGCCGTGTTCGGTCAGGATGACGTTGCCGGGGTTCGGGTCGCTGTGCAGCAGGTGGGGGTGGGTGTCTTCGAGCACGTCGAGCGCGTGGTGCAGGGTCCGGCACTGCCGCGCCTGCGCGGTGAGACCCAACGTCGCCAGTGTCTCGGCGTACGAGTCGAGCCGGCCCGCCAGGAACCCGGCCCAGCTCGGTTGGTCGGGCGCGTGCAGCCGACCGAAGGCGGGTCCGGTGATCGTGTGCGCGGCCCGTAACGCGGCGACCGACGCCCGCACGTCGAGGGCGCTGGCGGGGTTCGGTGCGCTGCCCCGCACGTACCGGATGAGGGCCGCGCTGTGCCGCCCGAACGTCGCGCTGCCGATGACCGCGGGTACCGGCGCGCGTCCGCGCAGCGACTCGAGCGCCGTCACCTCGGTGTCGCGGCGCCAGGCAGCGGTGTAGAGCTTGAGCACGGCGAGGGGGCGCACCACCAGCACCCGGTTGGTCTCCCGCTCGGTCACGACCGCCGCTCCGGTCCGGTGCCCGGTGCCCCACATCCTGGCGACCCTGCCGGCGACCGGGCGGGGTGGCGGTGCGCGGCGACAGTGGCCGGCAGCTTCAATTTCCGTGGCATTGCCCCGCCCGTACTAATTGGTTTGCTGGTGTCTCTCAAGTGTTTTGTCGAGCAAGGACGGACGGCATTTCTCGAACGTCGCGCCCGCCTTCGACCGGACACTGGCCAACGGTCTCGGGGCCTGCATAGTACCGACCGTGATGGTGATCCACAAGCATGCCCGTATCCCATTTGCGTCAGAGGGTCGCCACCCTCCGTGTTGCTCGGTCGCAATTCGACATGGACTGCGGCGGTTTCCCGCGCCGGACAATTACCGACCGTCCGCAGGGCGTTTACGCGCTGATGCTGCCGAGGTGTCCCGGTCCTGCTTGAGGTCGAACTGTCGGTGCGTTCGCCGTCACCGTTCGAATTGCTGTCGGCGGTGTCTGGAAGGCGTCTGCCTGCGGTTGTAGCATGACCGTCACGGGTATTTCGTGACGGACGGGTAATGGTGGCGGGCGGCTAAATCGTCGGGTAGGTGCGACTGTGCGTTATCGCAGGCGCACGGGCGATCAGCGCCAGCGCAACCATTCTGACTGTGGCGACTTGGCGCGAGGGACGAATGAAGAGACGACCGGATAGCGACTCCACCGCGCAGCCCGCCCAGGCGGGGGAGGCCGCGGCTCCGGAGGTCGACGTGGCCGACGTGCGCTCGTTGCGGGTCGGCTTCTCCCCGAGACTGGACGGGATCAGCGCGAGACACGTCACGACCCTCGTCGAGCTGACCGTCGAGCTGCCACCGATCGTCGTCCAGCGGTCCTCGTTGCGGGTGGTGGACGGCATGCACCGGCTACGGGCCGCGCGTGTGCGGGGTGACCGCCACGTGCCGGTCGTCTACTTCGACGGCTCCGACGCGGATGCCTTCGTGGCCGCGGTGCAGTTGAACCTCGAGGACGGCCTGCCGCTGAGCGCCCGGGACCGGCTGGCCGCTGCCAAGCGGATCCTCGCCTCGCACCCGCAGTGGTCCGACCGCCGGATAGCGGCGGTGTGTGGCGTCGCCGCCAAGACCGTCGCCGGCCTGCGGCGGCGATCCCTGGACACGGGCCACCACCAGGACGTCCGGATCGGCCGGGACGGGCGCCGGCACCCGGTCTCGACGGAAGAGGGCCGGCGGTTGGCCGAGGCGATCGTGCGTCGCGAGCCCGATGCCAGCCTGCGCGAGGTGGCGCGCCGGTCAGGCATCTCGGTCGGGACGGCTTTCGACGTCCGCCGCAAGGCGCTCGGCGGCGGCGCCTGTGTCCCGGCCGGGCAGAAGGCCCCGGCGCCGTCGCTCGCCGAGTTGGCAGCCGTCTCGTCCCCCGACGGGCTGCCGGTGACGGATCAGGATCTCGCCGCCAGCATCCGGCTACAGCTGGAGCGGCTCCGCCAGGATCCCGCGCTGCGCTACACGGACCACGGCAAGGCCCTGCTCCGGCTGCTCACCGGGACGCTCGCCTTCATCTCGCAGTCGTCGAACACCGCTGGCAACGTTCCCGCGCATTGCCACGAGTCGCTTCGGGCTGTCGCCCAGGCCTGCGCGGGGGGCTGGTACCAATTCAGCCAGATGCTGCCCGAGGAGCGCAGACGGCACCGGACGGTCGGGCGTTGAGCCTCGCCGCCAGGGGCAGCTCCGCCCGGTCCTGACATGCGGATCCACACCCTGCTGGACACCGCCGCGCGACGGCATCCCCAGCGCACCGCGGTCGTCGACCGGAGCCACCGGTGGAGCTACCAGGAACTCCGGCAGCGAAGCGTCAACCTGGCCGGTCGGTTCCGCGCACTGGGCCTGCTGCCGGGGGACCGGATCGCCGTGCGGTCCGGCGGCGCCGGCTTCGCCGCGATCCTGTTCGCGGCGTCGTACGCGGACCTGACGCTGGCGCCGCTGTCGGCCACGATGCGTCCGTTCCAGCTTCGGGCGGTACTCGCCGACATCGAACCAGCCCTCGTGGTGGGGATCGATCCCGCAGCGGTCGAGGTGCCCGCCCGCGCCTGGTCGTCGACACAGTTCGGGGAGATCCTGGAGACGCTCGACGCGCCGGTCGGGGACGCGGTCCAGCCCGATGCCAGCCGTGCCGACGGTGGCCCGGAGGCGCCCGCCCTCCTGATGTACACGTCGGGCAGCAGCGCGCGGCCCAAGGGGGTGGTCTGTCCGCACGACAGCGTCCTCTTCGCGACCCGGGCGATCGGACAGGTCCTCGGCTACCGGCCGGACGACGTCGTGCTCTCCTGCGTGCCGCCCTCGTTCGACTACGGGCTCTACCAGCTCCTGCTCGCCACGGCTGCGGGCTCGCGGTGGGAGGCGCTCGAGGCAGGGGAGGGGATCGCCCTCCTCGAACGGATCACCAGCGCGGGGGCCACCGTCGTGCCCGTCGTGCCGGAGATCGCCACCGCGCTGCTCCGGCTGGCGGCCAGGACGGCGCTCCCGGTGCCGCAGCCGGTCCGGATGTTCACGAACACCGGCGCCCGGATGTCGCCACGGCTCGCAGACGGGCTGCGCGACGCGTTCCCGGGCGCGGCCGTGGTGCAGATGTACGGCCTGACCGAATGCAAGCGAGCCACGATCCTGGAGCCGGACGGCGACCTGGCACGCCCAGGGTCCGTCGGGCGCGCGATCCCGGGCACCGTCGTACGCGTCGTCGACCGTCAGGGTCGACCGCTACCCGCCGGCGACGTCGGCGAGGTCGTCGTCGAGGGCGCGAACGTCATGGCCGGATACTGGCGCGACCGGCAGCTGAGCGCCGCCACCTTCCGGGCGACCGCGGCTGGCCGGCGGCTGCACACGGGCGACCGCGGCCACCTGGACGTCGACGGCCACCTGTATCTGCACGGTCGCGGCGACGACGTCTTCAAGCACCGGGGCGTGCGGTCGAGCACCGCCGAGATCGAAGCGGCGGCCATGGACATCGACGGCGTCGACGGGGCCGCCGCCGTCGCGCCGGACGAGGCGAACCCGCTCACCGTCGTGGTGGCCACCGTCCTGCGGGAGAACGACGTGCTGGCGGAGCTGGCGCGCCGCCTCGAACCGGCCAAGACGCCGGAGCGTTGCGTCGCGGTCCACGCGCTGCCGCTCACCCCGCACGGGAAGGTGGACCGTCAACAGATCCGGGCGATCGCGCGTTCGCACCCACCGCCGACCCCCGTTCAAGTGCGGATTCCTTGACGGTGTCCGGGGAGTTGCTAATCTGCCGATCTTGAATCTGGCCTCCGGTAGGTGACCACTGCTGCTGGGATGAGGACCGTATGTCGTCGCGACCCACCCGCCTTGAGGCGGTCGATCTCGACACCGCTGTCCATCCCCTGCTGCCGGGCCAGCTCGCGCACCACCGCGCCCTGTGGGGGACGGCGGAGCAGGGCGTGGCAGTCTGGATGTCCTACCAGGTCACCGGCCCGCTGGACGTCGCCGCATTCGTCGGCGCGGTGCGCTCGACGGTCGCCCGGCACGCGGCGCTGCGGATCGGTGTCACGACGCTCGACGGTGAACCTGTCCAGTGGGTGCGGCCGATGCCCGACGATCGCCGGCTCGTGGCGATGACCCAGGTCACGGCGAACGACACCGAGCAGTTCACCCGCTACGTGCGCTCCGTCCTCGCGGCGGACATCCGGCGCCCCTTCGACCTCGCGGTCGAGTACCCGTTCGTGCTGCGGTTGCTGCGGTTCACTCCGACTCTGCACGCCGTGCTCGGGGTGTTCTCCAACTACGCCGTCGACGCCACCGCGCGGATGATCGTCGTACGCGACCTGTGGGGGGCCTACTTCGGCGGCGGGACCGACGCCGACCCCGTGGACGCCGACTACCTCGCCGCGGTGACCGGCCAGGCCGCCGCCGCCGACTCGGCGCGCGCCCAGGCGGTGTCCGCGTACTGGCGGCAGCGTGGCCCCTGGCTGCCGCCCCGGTGCCAGTTCCTTCCGGGGCTCGGCGGGCCGTCCGCGAGCGTCGCCCACACCGAGCTGCTGACCCTGGTCGAGGACGAGTGGAAGGACGTGCGCGAGCGCTGGCAGGCCGCCGGCTTCAGCACCGTCCAGTGGCTCCTCACGTTGTTCGCGGCCGCCGTGTTCCAGCTGACGCCGCAGGACCGCCTCGTCGTCTCGATGAAGCTGAACGGCAGGCGTCACGCCGACCAGGGCGTCGTCGGCATGTTCGACGTCGTCGTGCCGGTCGTGCTGGACCGGCCGGACCGGCCCGCCGACCTGCTGGTGCAGGTGCGGCGGGAGCTGTTGTCGGCGACCTCGCGCCGCACCGTCACGCGGCAGGCGTTGGACGACATGTGGGCGACGGCGGTCCGACGCCTGGGCCGTCCGGTCCACGACACCCTGTCGATGACGTACCTGGAGGACACCGCCGACCGCGACGACGCCGACGGCGGCGCGGTCGCCATCGAGCGCGGCGCGTACACCCCGACGTTGGTCAGGACCGCCGACGGCCTGCGGATCGCCGCGAACGAGCGGCCCAACGGGCTGGGCGTCCGGCTGACCGTCGACGGCGAGACCATGTCGCAGGCCACCTTCACCAGGTTCGTCGCCGCCTTCCGCGCACTGCTGGCCGGAGACGACCCGGCCAGCGCCGCGCCGGCGACGGAGAGCGGCCCCGGGCTCACGCCACTTCGCGCACCCGACGGTGCGGTCGTGCTGGTCGTCGACCTGGCCGAGGTGACCTCGGTCCTCGACTCGCACCCCGCGGTCGCCTCCGCCAGGATCTCGGTGGAGGTCGCCGAGGACGGCGGATCGCGACTCGCCGCCGAGGTGACGCCCGCCGACGCCGGAGTCACGGCGGACGATCTCGCCAGCCACGTCCGTTCCCACGTCGCCGGCCGGCCGTTCCTGGCGGTCCCGGTGCGCATCGCGGTGGTGTCCGGCACCCCCGACGACGAACGGTCCGAGGAGCTATTCATGGATGGAGTTGGTTGAGCGTGGAGAGTGTCCACGTCGACACGGTGATCGACGAGGAAACCCTTGACGCGGTGGCGAAGCGGGTGCTCACCGTGCCGCCGGTCGGCGACGCGCCGCGCTACACCGGTGCGATGCAGTTGGCCGAGCTGGAGATCGACAGCCTCGTCGTCGCGGAACTCATCGTCGAGTTCGAGCAGGAGCTGGGTGTACTGCTGGACGTCGTCGCCGTCGACCGGATGGAGACGCTCGCGGACCTCTGCCGGGCGCTGCAACCGGCAGCAGGCTGAGCCATGCCCCTGACTATCCATGCCGATCCGCTGGCGCAGCGGATCGTCCGGCTGCGAGAGGCGGTCGCGGCGACCGGCCTGCGCCACCTCGCGGTCGAGGTGGCCTCCGGGCCGGATCTCGTGGTCGCACTGCGTGCGCTCCGCCCGCTCGACGCGTCCGTGGTCGTGGTGGGTCCGACCGTCCCCGCGTCGGCGCTGGCGGAGCTGCGCCCGCAGGCCGTGCTGAACGTCGCGAGCGGGCGGATCCAGCCCACCGATGAGGGCAGCCGGCCCTCCGGCGCAGGGCAGGGCGGGCTGTGGATCTTCTCGTCGGGCACCACGGGTACCCCGACCCCGACCTACTGGCCCTGGCCGGAGCTGACCCGCGGCGCCGACTGGGACACCGCGCACCGTGACGAGAGGTGGGGGATCGGCTACGCACCCTTCACCTACGCCGGGGTGGAGGCCGTGAGCCAGGCGTTGGGCCGGGCTGCCAGCATCGACTTCCTCACCCCGACCGACCTGGCCGTCGGGACGGGCGCACGCTACGACGTCGTCGCCGGCACCCCGTCGTTCTGGCGGATGGCGGCGCTGCACCGGGGGACCGACGAGGCCCGACCGCAGGTGCACACCGTCTCGATGGGCGGCGAGCCGGTGGACGCCCAGCTGCTACGGCTGATCGAGTCGGCGTTCGCGCCGCAACGCGTCCTGCAGTTCTACGCCAGCACCGAGCTGGGCCGGATCGCCACCGTCTCCGACGGGCTGCCGGGCCTGCCGCTCTCCGTCCTCGACGGGTACGGGCCGACCGGGAAGGCGCTGACGGTGCGTGACGGCGAGCTGCTCCTGTCCCCGGCGCCCGGCGCACCGTACCTGCCGACGGGGGACGAGGCGGCGATCCACGGTGGGCGCCTGCACATCCTCGGGCGACGCGGCGAGGTCATCAACGTGGGTGGGGTGAAGGTCGTGCCCGGCCACGTGGCCCGGCTGCTGCGGGAACTCCCGGACGTCGTCGCGGTCCGCGTCTACCCGGTGCGCAGCAGCGTGCTCGGCGCCGTCGTCGGCGCCGACGTCGTCACGCCGCCGGGCGCCGACCGTGACCTGGTCGTGCAGCGGGTCAAGGCCCATGCCCGCCGCGTACTGGCCCCGGCGGAACAACCGCGTCGCGTCACCGTCGTCGACCAGCTTCCGACGGCACCGTCCGGAAAGGCGGCCCGCGGTGAGTGAGGCACTCGGGACGGTGTTCGTCACCGGCGGTACCCGGGGTATCGGGCTGGCTGTCACCCGGCAGCTGCTGACCGTCGGTTACCGGGTGGTCGCCGTGGCACGGACCGCTCCCAGCGAGTTCGCGGCCCTGCGGGAGTCCGTCGGTGACCCGCTGACGTTCCTCGCCGCCGACCTCACCAGCGGCGACGATCGGCTCGCGGTGGCCAACCGGCTCCGGGAGTGCGCCGATCTCCACGGTCTCGTCAACAACGCGGGGGTGGCGAGCGCGGCTCTGCACGTGGCCGCCGCACGGTCGGACATGACCCGGATGTGGCAGCTCAACGTCGAGGTCCCGATGTCCCTGTCCCAGGCGGCGGTCAAGGCGATGTACCGCCGTGGCGGACGCATCGTCAACATCACCTCGATCGCGGCCCATCGGACCTTCCGTGGGCTCGGCGCGTACACCGCGACCAAGTGCGCTCTGGAAGGGTTCTCGAGGGTGCTCGCCGCCGAGGTCGGCAGCCGGGGCATCACGGTCAACTGCGTCGCACCGGGCTTCATCGACACCGCCATGACCGCATCGATCGAGGACGGCCTCCGCGCCGCGATCAATCGACGGAACATGCTCAACCGGGCCGCCACCGTCGCCGACGTGGCGCGGTCGGTCGAGTTCCTGCTCTCACCCGCCGCGGAGGCCATCACCGCGCAGGTGCTCCGGGTCGACTCGGGCAGCGGCGGATGAGCACGCTGGACAAGACCGGGCAGGCGGAACAGGCCCCCCGGCCGCCGGAGGCGACGAGCCTACCGACGGAGTTCACCGACCGACGGCAGCGCTTCCGGCGCGAGGCGTTGCGTCACCACGGCGTCAACCGGGATGCCGGCGACGCGGTGGAGCTCGGCTGGCGGGCGCTACCCGGCCTGGCCGCGTTGCGCGGCCTGCGGTGGCGCAACGTGCGGGCCGCGCTGCGGGTCTCACGCACCCGGGTTCCGGTCGTGCTCCAGTCGCAGATGAGCGAGTGTGGGGCCGCCGCGCTGGCGATGGTCCTCGCCTACTTCGGTCAACCGGTCCCCCTCGACGAGTTGCGCACCGAGACCAACACGGGCCGGGACGGGGTCGCGGCCCGCGCGATGCTCGCTGCCGCGCGGCGGCGCGGCCTGGTCGCGCGCGGGGTCCGGGTCTCCATCGAAGGGCTGCGCAACCTCCCCCCGGCGACCATCCTCTTCTGGAACTTCATCCACTTCGTCGTGTTGGAGCGGGTGACCGACACCCACCTGTACATCGTCGATCCGGCCTTCGGCCGGCGTAAGGTCAGCCTGGCCGAGGCCGGCAAGGCGTTCACCGGTGTGGCGCTGGAGTTCCATCCACCGGTCGGCGCCACGACGTCGCGGCGAGGGGCCGACGCCCGGAACCTCGGCGCGAGCCGCCTGCCGTACCTGTCGAAGTTCTTCCCGCGTACGGCCGCCTGGGTTCCCCTCGCGCTGACCTCGGTCGCGCTGACCCTGTGCGGCCTGGCGGTGCCGGCCGCCTCCACCTACGTCGTGCACCGGGCGGGCCAGCCCGGCGAACCGGTCAGCGCCTGGCTGCTGTTCGGGGCGGCGGTCGTGCTGTTCGCGATGTACTTCTGGATGCAGACCGTCCGTCGGCTGGCCCTGCTGTCCGTGCAGACCCTCGCCGACAAGTCGGTGACCCTCGGAGCGGTCCACCACCTCGTCGCCCTGCCGTTCGACTACTTCGCCCAGCGCCACACCGGCGACCTCTCCATGCGGGTCCGCACCAGCAACGCGGTCCGTCAGATCCTGACGGGATCCGCGCTGTCGGCCGTGCTCGACGGGGTGCTGGTGCTCGTGTACGGCGGGCTCATCGTCGTCGCGGACCGGCGTCTCGGCGCGCTGGTGCTCACCCTCGCCGTCGCCCAGCTCGCTCTGCTCGCGTTCAGCTGGCGCAAGCAGGAATACCTGACCGCGGCGTTGTTGGAGGCGCAGGCGAAGAGCCACACCGAGCTGTTCCAGTTGCTGGACAGCGTGCCGACGCTGAAGGCCTCCGGGCTGGAGGGCGCCGCGGCGGAGACCTGGAGCCACACGTTCGTCGCCGAGGTGAACGCCAGGACCCGCAGCCGGCGGTTCCTCGGCGTGTGCGAGGCCGTCAGCACCGCGATCCAGTTCCTCGCTCCGCTCGCCGTGCTCGCCGCCGGTCTGGTCCTGCTCGGTCGCGGCGAGATCTCCCTGTCCCGGGTGGTGGGCTTCTCCGCCCTGGCCATGGGAATGTTCGTACCGCTGGCGAGTCTGGTGCAGACCGGGCTGGAGGTCGCCGGCCTGAGGGCCACGTTGACCCGGCTCGCCGACATCCTGGACGCGCGACCGGAAGCCGGCCCGGACGCGGTGGTGCCGTCCCGCGTCACCGGCGCCATCACGCTCGACGACGTGCGGTTCGCCTATCCGGGCGCGCGGACGCCGGCGCTCGTGGACGTCAACGCACAGATCGAGCCCGGGCAGTTCACTCTCATCCTCGGTGAGTCCGGCTCCGGCAAGTCGACGCTCGCCATGCTGTTGGCGGGGCTCTACCTGCCCAGCGCCGGCACGGTGTCCCTCGACGGCACGCCGACGGATCAGCTGGACCGGCCGGCCGCGCGGCGGTCGATGGCGTACGTCCGGCAGGACGCCCGGCTGTTCGGCGGGACCATCCGGGAGAACATCGCGCTCGGCCGGCCGGAGTGCTCCCTGGAGGACGTCATCGCCGCTGCCCGGCTGGCCGAGGTCCACGACGACATCGACGCGATGCCGATGCGGTACGAGACGCTGCTCGGCAGTTCCGGGGCGGGCCTGTCCGGTGGGCAGATCCAACGCATCTCCCTGGCGCGGGCCCTGCTGCGGAACTCCGAGCTGCTGATCCTCGACGAGGCGACCAGCGCCCTCGACCGGCTCACGGAGGACCGCATCATGGCCAACCTGCGCCGGACCGGGCGCTCGCTGGTGGTCGTCGCCCACCGCCTCTCCCATCCCGAGGCCGCCGACCAGATCCTCGTCATGAGCGACGGCAGGCTCGTCCAGCGTGGCCGCCACGAGGACCTGATGGCCGAGGACGGTCTGTACCGGCGCCTCGTGGGAGGTGCCTCGTGACAGCCGAGCGTTGGCTCGACCGGCAGGCGCTCGACGCCCTGCTGCCGCTGATCCTGCAGGTGCCGCACTCGCATCGGCGCTTCGAGATGGACGCCGCCACGGCCGCCGCCGAGTACCAGATCGACGGGCCGGGCCTCGACGTCCTCGTCGCCGCCGGTCTGCCCTCGGCGGCCGGCGCGGACGGCCTCCTGTTCGACGCCACCGACCTGCGCAACGTCTCGGTGCACCTGGACCCGCGCTCGCGCGGGCGCAAGGTCCTCTCCTGGTGGATCCGCGAGCTGGGGCGCCCCACCGCCCACGCCCGCTACCGGATGGACTACGTGGCGCAGTGCCCGGAGCCCGGGCACGACGAGCCGTGCCGGTGGCGCCTCGCGGTGCCGGACGACGCCTGGCACGGGACGACGTCGGAACAGGACCGGGGCGGCGTGCTGCACTCGGTGACGTTCGACCGGCCGCGGACCTGGCCGGAACTGCCGACCGCGGTGCTCGACCTGCTGGCGGAGACCCGGCACATCCGGTTCCTCTGGCTGCCGGAGACGTTGCGCGCCGACAGCGCCTTCGTCCGTGACACCGGGATCGGCGACTGCGTCGGCGTGGCCCACCTGCTGGTCGAGGAGGCCCGCAGGCGGGGACTGACCGCCCGGTTCTCCTTCGGCAGGTCGCTGACCCCACCGATCTCCGCATCGCACTCGTGGGCGGAGTTCCAGGTCGACGGGGTCTGGGTCCCGGTCGACCCGGTGCTCCTGGACGCCCTGGGGCAGTGGGGCATGGCCGGGCCAGAGTGGCAGCGCGACCGCTCGCTCGGTGCCATTCTCGGCCGCGTCGGACCCAGCTGGCGCGACCTGGTGACGCATGCCGGTCAGCCGGTTTTCGCGAGATTCCCAACCTACCGCGACACGGGAGGGTGACATGGTGGATTGGCCACCCGCCTTTGAACCACTCATTCGGGAGCGCAGTCGGCTGCTCAGTGCCGACTCGCCCCTGGAGCCTGACCAGAGCCTGACCGAGCTCGGTGTCGACTCGCTGGAAGTGGTCGAGTTGATCGTCAACCTGGAGACCGAGTTCGACATCGAGATCCCACCCGAGCTGTTGCAGCCGGAGGTCTTCGCGACTCCGGGCACCATCTGGAACGCGGTCAGGAGCCTGATGTGACCGGCCCCGTCGAGGAGAGACACGCGGACATGCACCAGTCGTGGGAGCGGCTCACCACGGTCGCCGCCAGGTTGAGTGACCAGGCGCGAGACCAGCGCTACCACGTCTTCGACATCTTCGACTGGCCGGCGGAACTGCCGACGGACCAGTTCTGGATGAGCCCGGAGTTGACGACGTGCTACGGCACCGCGGTGTGGGACCGCCTGTCGGATGCCGAACGGGTGCGCCTGACCCAGGCCGAGGCGGTGAACTTCTTCAGTCTCAACGTCCACCTCATCCGCGAGCTGATCGGCGAGGTGGCCGGGCGGATCTACGACACGCGGTACCCGGGCCTGTCGGAGTTCTTCCACGACTTCATCCACGAAGAGAACGAACACATGTGGTTCTTCGCCCAGTTCTGCCAGCGGTACGGGGGGAAGGTCTACAAGACCAAGCGCGTCGCCGGCACCGCGATCGAGGGTGGCCCCGCCATCCGTGACCTCGTCATCTTCGGTCGCATCCTCATCGCGGAGGAGCTGTGCGACTACTACAACGCGAAGATGGCGACCGACGGCCGGCTGCCGCACATCGCGCAGCAGATCAACGCCGTCCACCACCAGGACGAGTCGCGACACATCGCCTTCGGTCGGCAGATGATGCGGGCGCTGTACGAGGAGGCGAAGCAGAGCGCGACGCCGGAGGAGATGGCGGGAGCCGGGACGTACCTGTCCCGCTACGTCAGCTCGTGCCTGCGGGCGTTCTACCACCCCGAGGTGTACGCGGACGCCGCCCTTCCCGAGGCCAGGCGGATCCGCGCCGAGGTGCTCGGCGACCAGCACCGTCAGGAGTTCCATCGGACCGTGATGCACAAGACCACCCGCTTCTTCGACCGGTTGGGGCTCTTCACGGAAGACACGGTGGCCTGGTGACCGGTCAGCTGCCACGACGTCTGCTGCACGAGTGGTTCATCGCCGGCCTGGCGACGGCGCCGGACCGGGTCGCGCTGCGGATCGGTCGCCAGGAGTGGACGTACACGGAGCTGGACCAGGTGGCCCGGCGCTGGGCCGGCGGGCTGGTCGCGTGCGGGGCGCGGAGCGTCGGCATCCTCGCGGTGCGCAGCATCGAGTCGTACGCCGGGCTCCTCGCCACGCTCTACGCCGGCGCGACGGCGGTGCCGCTCAGCCCGGGCTTCCCCGCCGCGCGTACCTGCCGGATGGCGGCGCAGGCCGGCGTCGACACGCTGATCGTCGACCGGTCGGGGGCGGCGGCGCTCGCGCACCTCACGGCGGCCCTGCCCGGCCTCACCGTGGCGGCGCAGGCCGCGACGCCGCTGGACGCCCTGCCCCGGGCCGGCTACGACGACGTGGCGTACGTGCTGTTCACCTCTGGCTCCACCGGCCGGCCCAAGGGCGCGGCGATCACGCACGCCAACATGGACAGCTTCCTGCGGTACAACCTCGACCGTTACGACCTCGGCCCGGGCGACGTGTGCTCGCAGACCTTCGACCAGACCTTCGACCTGGCGATGTTCGACCTCTTCGTGGCCTGGGGCGCGGGTGCCACCGTGGTGTCCACACCGCCGCAGGTGTTCACCGCGCTGCCGGAGTTCCTGGCCGCCGAGCGGGTGACGTTCTGGTTCTCCGTGCCCAGCGCCATCGCTCTGGTGCGGCGCCGGGGCGGGCTGACTCCCGGCTCGATGCCGACGCTGCGGTGGAGCCTCTTCTGCGGTGAGGCGCTGCGCATGACGGATGCCGAGGACTGGCAGCGGGCGGCGGCCGGATCGGTGGTGGAGAACCTGTACGGCCCGACCGAGCTGACCATCGCCTGCTCCGCGCACCGGTTGTCCGAGGACTCCGCCGACCTCGCCGTGCACGGCGTCGTCCCCATCGGCGCGCCGTACCCGCATCTCGGATACCGCATCGTCGAGGACGGCGTCGATGGCACCGAGGGCGAGCTGTGCGTGACCGGGCAGCAGATGTTCCCCGGGTATCTCGATCCGGCCGACGACGAGGGCCGCTTCCACGACGGCGACTCGGTGCGCTGGTACCGCACCGGCGACCGGGTCCGGGAGTGCGCCGGCGGTGAACTCGTCTATCTCGGTCGGGTCGACCGGCAGGTGAAGGTCCGCGGCTACCGGGTCGAGCTGGACGAGCTGGAGTGGCACGTCGGGCAGTTGCCGGGGGTGGAACGGGCCGTCGCGGTGGCGTTCGAGGCGTCCGGGCGGACGGAGCTGGCGGTGTTCTACGTCGGCACCCCGGGCGTGGACATCCGTCGCCCGATGTCCTCGATCCTGCCGGGATACATGGTTCCGCTGCTGTGCCGCGACATCGACGCGTTCCCGCACACGGCGAACGGCAAGATCGACCGTGGGGTGCTCGCCGCACGGGCCCGGGACCTCGTGGCCGGCGGACAGGTCACCCATGCGTGAGAGCCGGCTGCGCCCGCTGGCCGACTCCACCCTCGGGGCGATGCTGTCCATCCGACGCTTCGAGTACGCGGTCCTCGACCTGCTCGGCCGGGGACTGATCCCGGGCACCAGCCACACCTGCCTCGGCCAGGAGTACGTCCCGGTCGTGGTCGAGTCCCTGCTGCGCCCCGATGACGAGGTGTTCAGCAACCACCGGGGACACGGCCACTTCCTGGCGCGGTACGACGATCCGGCGGGGCTGCTCGCCGAGCTCGCCGGCCGTGAGGGCGCGTTGTGCGGCGGGATGGGCGGTTCGCAGCACATCCGCCGCCCGGGCTTCATGTCCACCGGCATCCAGGGGCAACTGGTGCCGGTCGCGGTGGGCACCGCCTTCGACATGCGGCGCACCGGAACGAACTCGATCTCCGTGGTGTACGTCGGGGACGGCACCTGGGGCGAGGGGGTGGTGTACGAGGCGCTCAACCTCGCCGCGCTCTGGCGGGTGCCGATGGTCGTCGTCGTCGAACACAACGGGATCGCCCAGTCCACCCCGACCTCGGCACAGATGGCCGGTAGCGTCGCCGACCGCTGTGCCGCCTTCGGCATTCGCCACGTCGAGATGACCGGCATCGACGTCGACGCCATCCGGGCCAGCCTGGCGCCGCTCGTCGCCGCCGTACGTCACGACGGGTCTCCGTTGGTGGTCGAGTTCGACACGGTGCGGCTCGGCCCGCACAGCAAGGGCGACGACACCCGCACGCCGGCGGAGCTCGAGGCCCTCGCCGGGCGTGACTGGTACCCGCACTACCGTGCGGCATTCCCGGAGCAGGTCGACCGCCTGGACGCGGCGGCGACCGGGAAGATCCGCGACGTGGTCGAGTCGGTACTCGCCCGACCGCTGATCGGCGCCGGTCATGGCTGAGCCGGGGGCCGAGCGGGTCGGGGAGGGCCTCAACCGTGCCCTGGCGACCCTGCTCGCGGAGAGGCCGGATCTCCATCTGATCGGCGAGGACATGGCCGACCCGTACGGCGGCGCCTTCGGCGTCACCCGCGGGCTGTCCACCGGGTATCCCGAACGTGTCCTCAGCACTCCGATCAGCGAGCAGGCGATCGTGGGCTTCGCGGTCGGCCTGGCCCTGCGGGGCCGGGAGGCGGTGGTCGAGGTGATGTTCTCCGATTTCGCCACCCTGTGCTTCGACCAGATCGTCAACCTGGCCAGCAAGGCCGTCACGATGTACGGCGCACCGGTGCGGATGCCGCTGGTGATCCGGTGCCCGACGGGGGGCAACCGCGGATACGGGCCCACCCACAGCCAGAGCCTGCAGAAGCACTTCGTGGGCGTTCCCAACCTCACCGTGCACGAGCTGAGCCCGGTGCACGACGCGCACGCCGCACTGGCCCGGATCCTCGACTCGGGGGCTCCCGCGATGTACTTCGAGGACAAGGTGCTCTACGGCCGTCGACGGTTCGGCGCGGCGGCCGGAGACGAGCTGTTCCACTGCGAGCGGATCGGTGGCGCCTGCGACTTCGCCGTGCTGGGCGTGCGCGGGGTCGACCGGGCCGACGTCGTGGTCATCGCACCGGGCGGCCTCACCGACAGGGTGCTCGGCGGGATGCGGGGTGCCTACCTGAGTGACGAGATCGCGGTGCGTGCGGTGGTGCCGTCGCGGCTCTACCCGTTCGACCCCGCGCCGCTGGCTGCTCTGGTCGCCGGGGCCGGACGGGTGGTGGTCGTCGAGGACGCGACGGCCGGCGGCACGTGGGGGGCCGAGGTGGCCCACACCATCCACCAGCAGATGTGGGACCTGCTGTCCCAGCCCGTCCGGCTGCTCCACGCGCCGTCGAGCACCATCCCCGCCGCACCCCACCTCGAGCGTGCGGTACTGCTCCAGGCGGACGACATCCGCGCCGTGGTGACGGCGGTCGCCGGTGGGTGACATCCGGCTGCCGCGGCTCAACGCGACCGACGAGGAGTACACGCTGATCGAGTGGCTGGTCGGCGACGGGGCGCCGGTCGAGGCGGGCACCGCGGTAGCTCTGGTGGAGACGTCCAAGGCGGCGCACGAACTCGTCGCGGACGACGCCGGTATCCTGTGGCAGCGGACGTCCGCACCGTCGACCTGCCGCCCCGGGGAGGTGGTGGCGACCGTCGGCGGGGACGACCGTCCGCCGCCGGTGCGGCAGGCTCCCGATCCGGATTCGATCACCATCACCGAGCCGGCCCGGCGGCTGATGGCCGAACACGGTGTGGCGGAGGCGGCCGTACGGTCGATCGGCAAGCCGGTCATCGCGCGGTCGGACATCGAACAGCTGGTCGTCGGGCAGGCGCCGCCGGCCACGGCCGAGCGGGTGACCGTGTCCGCGGCCCAACGACGGGTCGCCCGTACGGTGTCCACCTCGCACCGCGAGATCCCCGCCGCGTACACGGTCGTCAAGGTGGTCGCCGATCGACTGAAACAACGCCTGCGTGCCGAGGCGGCGACCATCGGCTTCGTCGGCATCCCGGAGCTGGTGGTCGAGGCGATCGCGGCGCGGCGGGCGGAGTTCCCGCTGTGCTTCGCGCGAGCGGAGGGCGATCAGGCGGCGACGGTTCGGCCGGGAGCGCACGTCGGTGTCACCATCGACGTCGGGAGGGGCCTCTACCTGCCGGTCGTCGCCGACGCCGACACCCGGCCGCTGCGGGACGTCGCCGCCGACCTGTTGCGGTTCCGTCGCGCCGCCGTGCGCGGGGAATTCGCCGAGGCTGATCTGGCCGGGTCGAACATCGCGCTCACGATACATACGGACGCGGACGTCGTGCATGCGCAGCCGCTCATCTTCCCGGAACACACATGCGCGGTCTCGCTCGCCTCGATGCAGCGCGAGTTGGTGCTTCAGAATGATGGTTCGGTCACCACCAGTGACTATTTCCATCTGGGTTTGGCATACGACCATCGTTTTGTCAACGGTCGGTCGGCGGTGGCGTTCCTGCGCGCGGTCAAGGCCGATCTGGAGGCGGGTTGATAGCCCTCTTGACAGTTGTCAGTTGAACGCGACCAACGCGACATCGCCCGTGGACATGACGGAGGTATCCTATGGCCCCCAGCCCGCTATGGAAGGGCTGTCGATCCGTGTGGAACCTGTGGACTTGAGTCCGCCGCCACGGCTTGCGGATCGAACCCGTCGGGTGGACAAGGACCGATGATGCGGAAAGGGGTGAACCAACATGACCGAGGTGACTTTCGAGGCTGTCGACATCCGTGAGATGGCCGACGAGGAGCTGGACGATGTGGTGGGCGCGGCCCGCTGCATGTGATTCGTCCGACCATCTGGTCGGGTGCAGTGACCGATGATGCGGGGAGGGGGTGAATCAACATGATCGAGGTGACTTTCGAGGCTGTCGACATCCGTGAGATGGCCGACGACGAGCTGGACGATGTCGTCGGCGGCCCGATGGCCTGCCAGTAAGGCGGCAGGAGGCGCTTGGGCACCTCGCTCAGGCGCCTCCGTCCGCCTTGCCGGTGACGTGGGCGGCGGATGCCGTGTCGCGCCTGCCGGCATTGGCGGGGATCAGACGGTCACGGTCCGGAACCGGCCGTGACCGATGGTTACGGTTATGGAACGAGCCGCAGTGCCCGACCCTTTCCCAGGCGTGCCTCCTGGGCGTTTTGTTCGAGAAAAGGGGTCACCCTGTACCGGCGATTTTTGGGTCAGAGGCATGATCACCGGCCAGCATTTGTCGTGATAGTTTCCCCCCATGGATGCTGATGTTTCCGGGGCCGTGGACACGTTCCAGCGGGCCTTTTACAAGAGCAAGGTGTGGCGCCGCCGGACATGGCTCGGCGTGGCGTGCCACCAGAATCCGATGGACATGTGGATGATCCAGGAGATCATTCACGAAACGCGACCTGATCTGATCATCGAGACCGGCACCCGACACGGTGGGTCCGCACTCTATTACGCGACAATGCTCGGACTCGTCGGTAACGGCCGGGTCGCGACGGTCGACGTCAAGCCCGAACACCTCGCCGGACCGAGCGGCTGGATCGACGGCGAAGGAATGGCGGTCGACTCGCCGTACTTCGACCGGGTCGACACCATGACCGGGTCGTCCGTCGACCCTGCCGTCGTCGCCCAGATGCGGGAAAAGGCGCAGGCCGTCGAGCGGGTCATGGTGATCCTCGACAGCGACCACAGCAAGCAGCACGTCCTCGCGGAACTCGCGGCGTACGCCGACCTGGTGACGCCGGGCTGCTACCTGATCGTGCAGGACACCAACCTCAGCGGGCACCCGGTCCAGGCGGGGCCGTGGGAACCGGGCGACGGGCCCTGGGAGGCGCTCGAGGAATTCCTGCCCGATCAGCGCTTCGAAGTCGACAGGTCGAAGGAGGAACTGATGTTCACCTGGTTCCCTGGCGGCTATCTGCGGCGAGTGTGAGGATGCCCGACGCGCAGTCGTCATCTCTCCAGCCACCAACTTGATTCCTGCCTCCCGGGGCCCCGCGGGGATCGCGACCGGGCACGGAAACAGCCCTTGGTCGATGATCTTCTTCTCCAGAGAAGGGCATCAGTAGCCAAGGGCTGTTCTGGTGGCCGCGCGAACGGCGGTGCCGACGACGATCGGCAATTCCTCGTCGGCAGGCCACCAGCATGGTGAGCGTGGCGGGACCGCGCTGCCGGCGGCCCGCCGGCTGCGAGTCGGTGCCGTTGCCGAGGCGGCGGGCGACGGTGTCCAGGCTCCGCGTCGGGGCTGGCGGGGTGCGGCCGTCGGGGGAGGACGCGGTGCGGGAGACCGGGTACTACGCGGAGTTGCTCGCGCAGCGGGACGTGCCGGGGGAGGCCCTGTGCGTCACGGTGGTCGCGGGGCTGACCGTGGACGAGGCGCTCGTTCGCTTCGACGGCTTTCCGGCCCGGCGCGCCGCCACGCTGCGGGACCTCGCGGAGGTGGCGCGCGCCGCCCCGTTCCCGTATCCCCGGCTCGCCTGCGCGGTCGATGTCGACGGCCACATCGTGCTGGTCGAGGAGAACGGCTTCCGCGGCTCGCGGCCGGAGGTGTTGCGACGCCTCTCCGAGGGGACCTCGGCGACGAGTGTGTTCTGGAACGTCAACTTCGCCAATCGCCTGTCGTACGCCGAGAACGGTCGGCTGGTCGCCTCGGTCAACTGGTCGTATCCCGGACATGGCGACGGCGACGACCCGGAGGAGTTGGAGCCGTACCTCGACGGGCTCGGTTTCGGCGAGGACGGGGATCCGCGGCCCAAGGCGTTGGCGTTCCTTCAGCGCTGCGGGGGCGTCCGGATCACCCGCGAGCACCTGGTCGACGCGCACCCGGCGTCCGTGCTCGTCCCGGTCGACCTGTTCGAGCCACGCGGCCGGCTCGGCAGTCTGCTCCCGGGCGGCGCTGACCTGGTCAAACTGGTCGGCCTGCCGCTGAGGTTCGAGTCGGTGCGATCGCCGCTGCTGCGGAAGGCGTGTCGTGGTGCGGTCGAGGTGGCGGTCGACGGCCTGTTGCCGGCGGAGGCGTTGACGGTCGACCCGTCGGCGCTCACCGACGCGGATCGTGAGCTGCGCCGTGCCGAAGCGCTGGAGTCGGCGCGCCGGGGGTACCGGCGCGGCGTGGACGACGCCTGGGCGCGGTACGAGGTGGACGGCGCCGGGCCGGTGGGTGGCGCGGCCGGGGAATCCGGGTCAGCGCTCGTGCGCGCCACGTTCACCCACGCGGTGGCGCGCGACCGGCTGCACGCGGAACCCTCGACCGCGCTGACCCAGGTGCTGGTCAACGCCGGGAAGGTCGACCCCGACGGTACGGCCGCCCGGCGCGAGCGGGTGCACGCCCACCTGTCCGGCTTCGCCGCCAGGTCCGGCGAGTAGCGGCCCTCTTGCCGAGATCCATTCACGAGCGTAGGAAGTACACGACGCTCCACCCACCATCGTCGGCCCCCGCCTCGGACCACGGTCCGGTGTCGAAGGAGATGCGCGTGACCACACCCAGACGGCTCCGTCTCGCCGTGTCCGTGCTGGTGACCGCAGGCGCCGTCCTGCTCGGCGCGGCCGCCGCCGCGGCGCCGCCCGCGACTCCCGCGCCGGCCGGGCATCAGGGCTGCGACCCGATCGACCCGACGGCCTGCCTGCTGCCGTTCCCGAACGACTACTTCACGGTGCCGGACCGCAGCAGCCCGACCGGCAAGCGGGTACGGTTCCCGGCCTCCGCGATGCCCGCCAACGTGCAGGGAACCCCGATCGACCCGACGGAATGGAACCGGCAGGACGGGTTCAGTCCCGGCTCGCCGATCCTGGTGCGGGTGCCCGGCCTCGACGCGGCGGCGACCGGGATCGCGCCGGTCACCGACATCGGCCGCTCGTTGGCGCCGGACGCGCCGATCGTGCTGCTCGACGCCCGGACGGGTAGGCGCACGCCGTACTGGGCCGAGCTGGACGCGCACGCGGCCGGCCAGCCGGAGCGGCAGTTGCTGATCATCCGACCGGCGGTGGCGCTGTCCGAGGGCACCCGCTACGTCGTCGGCCTGCGCGGCCTGCGCGACGGCAACGGGGCGCTGATCCCGGCGCCGAAGGCGTTCACGGCGTACGTGACCGGCGCCGGCCTCGGCCACCGGGACCGTCGCGCCCCGCAGATGAAGCGGATCCTCGCCGACCTGACCAGGGCCGGCGTCAAGCGGCACAGCCTCCACCTGGCCTGGGACTTCACCGTGGCCAGCCGGCACGGTCTGACCGGGCGGATGCTGTCGATCCGCGACGGCGCGTTCGCCGCCCTCCGCCGGGCCGCACCGTCGTTCACCGTCACCCAGGTGACCGACTACCCGCCGGAGCAGGAGCCGCTGATCGCCCGGCAGGTGACCGGCACCATCGGCGTACCGTCGTATCTGACCGGCGACGGCGGGCCCGGCTCCCGGCTGCACTACGGGCCGGCCGGCGGCGGCGGAACGCCACCGACGCCGAACGCCCTGCCCACACCGTCCGGCGCGACGGTGGCGGCCGACTTCGTCTGCAACATCCCGCGCAGTGCCTCCGCCGCGAAACCGGCACACCTCTCGCTCTACGGCCACGGCCTGCTCGGCAAGCCGACCGAGATCAACGCCGGCAACGTCAAGACGATGTCGCACACGTACGACTTCACCTTCTGCGCGACCAGCTGGATCGGCATGGCCGCCGCCGACGTCCCCTACGTGGCCGGCGCCTTCACCGACCTCAGCGGCTTCCCCGCGGTGGCCGACCGGTTGCAGCAGAGCTACCTGAACTTCCTCTTCCTGGGCCGGGCGATGATCCACCCGGGCGGGTTCGCCGCCCACCCGGCGTTCCGGGACGCCACCGCACGGCCGCTGATCGACATGGCCGGCGGGCTGCACTACGACGGCAACAGCCAGGGCGGCATCAACGGCGGCGCGCTCACCGCCATCGCCCAGGACTGGACCCGGTCGGTGCTCGGCGTGCCGGCGATGAACTACTCCACGCTGCTGCAACGCAGCGTGGCCTTCACCCCGTTCCAGACGATCATGGACGGCTACTACCCGGACAAGGTCGACCAGCAGCTGATCCTCGCGCTGCTGCAGATGTTGTGGGACCGCTCCGAGGCCAACGGGTACGCCCAGCACATGACCGACCGCCCGCTGCCGGGCACCCCGGCACACCAGGTGCTGATGCACGTGGCCTTCGGCGACCAGCAGGTTTCCCCGGCCGCGGCGGAGGTCCAGGCGCGCACCATCGGCGCCCGCCTGCACACCCCCGCGCTGGCCGACGGCTGGTCACCGGACGTGCGGCCGTACTGGGGCATCGCGCCGATCCGCAGGTACCCGTACACCGGCTCGGCGATGGTGGTCTGGAACAGCGGCGCGGCGTACGCGCCACCGCCGACGAACCTCGCCCCGGCCGGGCCGGAGTACGGCGAGGACTCGCACGAGTTCCCGCGCGCCCAGGCCGCAGCCCAGAGACAGAAGGCGGTGTTCCTGCTCACCGGCAAGGTGATCGACGTCTGCGGGCGGAAGCCCTGCGCGTGACGCGCTGACCTGTCAGAACGATCCCACGCCGTCCCGAGTCGCCCGGCCGCAAGCAGATACACGTCTCTGGATCAATGCTGACAGACCGCTGCCCGGCGGCGGGCCAGCGCCCTAGCGTCACCTCTGCCGGACCCGTGGCGGATGTCCACCGGGCCGGCTCCTGAGGAGGCACGGGTGCGAAGGCGTTACGGCATCATCTCGGCGGCCACCGCCATGCTCTGCGGGCTCGCTCTGGCCGGCACGCCGGCACAGGCGAGCGCGACCACGCCGAACGGGATCCCCGCCGGGGCGGAGGCGACGTTCCACGGCCGGCCGATCCGGGACGCGGCGAGCGCGCAGGCCCTGGCCGACGCGTACTGGACGCCGGAGCGGATGCGCGCCGCGACGCCGCTGGAACCGTTGGTGGGCGGGGAGGAGCTGGCCGGGGAGGCCGCGGACCGGCCGGGTCGGGTCGGCGAACCGCGCTCGGGGGCGGAGCCGATCGGTCCGCGCGGCACCGGCACGGCGGTCCCTGGTGCCTCGGTCTCGGCCCGCGACGTCTCCGCCGGGGTGGGAACCCAGTCCGTCAATCCCTCACCCGGTGTCGGCCGGGTCTTCTTCACCGCCAACAACAAGGACCACTACTGCTCGGCCAGCGCGATCAACACGGCCAAGGCGAACCTGGTCTCCACCGCCGGACACTGCCTGCACCCCGGCGACGGCTCCGACAACTGGCACACCAACTGGGTCTTCGCCCCGAACTACGCCGACGGCCCGTCCTCCTGGGGACTGTGGAGCGCCCGGAGCATGACCTCCACCAAGGGCTGGGTCGACCACGACATCCTGTGGTGGGACTACGGTTTCGTCACCGTGTGGCCGCGCAACGGCAAGCGACTGGTGGACGTCACCGGCGGGGAGGGCATCAGCTTCAACTACCCGCGCAGCGTCGCCGCCACCCTGCTCGGCTATCCCGGCGCCGCGCCCTTCGACGGCAGGTGGCAGCACTACTGCCAGAGCACGACGCAGGCCGCGGGAACGCAGCGGGTCAAGCTCATGGACTGCCCGCTGAACGAGGGCACCAGCGGCGGGCCGTTCCTGCGGGCCTGGAACAACTCGCAGGGCTTCGGGTACGTGAACTCGGTGGCCTCGTACAAGTTCTCCGGGAACATGTACGGCCCGTACTTCGACGAGGACGTCGCCGACCTCTTCGACCACGCGAAGGCCAAGAACTGACCGGCGTGGGCCGGGCCAGCCGCGCCGGGAGCTGAGGCGTCCGCCGTGGTACCGGCTGCCGCGGCGGCGCCATCGAGATCCTCGGCCGCCCAGGTGGTGGTGTCGATCACCCCTGGGCGGCCGGCCCGGCCCGGCCGGTGCATGGCGCGACCCGTGACATGATGGCGCCCATGGGGAAACAGCAGGACGTCGGCGGACCCGACCGTCACAGTGGGTCAGGTGCCGCCGCGGACGGCGCGACGGGTGGCAGCGTCGACGCGCGGCTCGCCGTCGCGCAGGACCCCACCACGCCACAGATGACCCTCATCGACCTGGCGTCCGACCCGTCGGCCGTGGTCCGTAAGGCCGTCGCGACCCGTACCGACGCGCCCGCGCAGGCACTGCGCCCGCTGACCCGGGACCGTGATCGCGACGTCCGGGAGGCCGTGGCGAGAAACCCCTCGACCTCGATCGGCAACCTCCTGGTGCTCGTCAAGGACGCCGACCGGTGGGTCCGCTGGGCGGTCGCCGGTAACCCGGCCTGCAACGAGTCGGTTCGCCGGGTGATGGCGGAGGCTCCCGACAAGGAGCTTCGCGGCCTCCTGGCGGAGACGCGCGAACTGGAGCCCGAACTGGCCGCGCGGCTGGTCGACGACGTCTCGCCCGAGGTGCGGGAACGGCTCGCCACCCACACCCACGACCCCGACGTGATCACCGCCCTGATGGCCGACCGCACCGCGCGCGTACGCAAGGGGCTAGCCCGCAACCCGCGGACCACCGCCGCCCAGCGCAGCGCGCTCGCCCAGGATCCCGTGGTGGACGTCCGCGTCGCGCTGGTGCTCGCGGTCGAGCTGGACGACGCGGATCTGCGAAGCCTGGTCGACGACCGCTCGGTGCAGGTGCGGATGGCGTTGGCGACGTCGGAGGCGGTGCCGCCGCACATCCGGCAGGCGCTCGGCGGCGATCCCGACGAGATGGTGGCCGCCGCGGCGCGGGACTTCCGCCCGGGGGCGGGCAACGCCGCGGTGGTGCGGGCTCCGCGGATCGGTCACCGGGCCTCCGGAACCGGCCGGGGTCGACCGGGCGGCGCCCGCCGCTGAGGCCGGCGGAGCCGCCGTCATCCGTCCCGCGCGCCTCGCGGCCGTCGCCCGTACCCGATTCCAGGACGCCATCGTGTCCGGGCCGCTACGTGGCAGCACGGGGAACACCGGCGCGAACACCGGATCGTCGAGGGCGTCATTCGCAGCGGTCCTCGCCGCCACGCCCGTACGGCTCGCAGCAGTCCGGCCGGTGCCGGAACACGATCACGGTGTGACCGTGGCGCTCCTCGCGGTCGCCGGTCCGCTCGTACAGGCAGGCACCCCACACCACTGTCTCGCCTCGGCCGTCGACCACCTGCCCGTCGCCAGGGCCGTGCCGCAGCAACACCCTCACACCGGCGACGCTACCCGCGCTCGCCGGTGCGCCGTGAGGACTTCCGAACCGAGACCGGGCCTTCCGGGGTGGCTGCTGGCTTCCGCAACCACAGCCACACCCCGGTCAGGAGGCACGCCGCACCCAGGCACGCGATCGCCGACTCGGCCAGCTCGGGGAGGTCGTCAAGGAACGGGAACGTGCGCGAGGCGGCCAGCGCCACAAGCGCGATCAAGAACAGAAGGACGGCAAGGACCCGCTGTCTAACCATGGTTGATTGGATCACAGCGGCCGGCGCGGGGACCTCCCGCCCGGGAGGCCCCCGCCGGTGGCTCAGGCGGCGTAGATGTACTTGTTGTTCCCCACCGCCAGCACGGCCGCCGTGGAGCCGCGGACCCCGCTGTTCAGATTGCGCCAGCCGGTGTTGCTGGCCGTCTCGTGCACGTAGCCGCCGGTGACGCTGTAGACCAGCTTCGCCCCGTTGAAGTGCAGCGCGGCCAGGGCCGTGCCCTGTGCGCCGGAGACGCCGGTCCACAGGTTGCGCCAGCCCGCGTTGCTGGCCGCCTCGAAGATCCGGCCGCCGTTGAGGGTGTAGACGATCTTCGTGGTGCCCGCCGCGATCGCCGCCACCGCCGAGCCCGGAATGCCGGTGCTGATGTTGCGCCAGCCGTTCGCGCTGCTCGCCTCGTGCACCAAACCGCCGACGATGCTGTAGACGTACTTGATCCCGTCGATCTCGATCGCCGCGATCGAGGCGGAGCTCACCCCACTGATGCCCGTGCTGATGTTGCGCCAGCCGTTGCCGCTGCTCGCCTCGTGCACCGCACCACCGACCACGCTGTAGACCAGCTTCACCCCCTTCCAGTTCAACGCGGCCAGCGCGGTGCCCTGTGCGCCGGAGACGCCGGTCCACAGGTTGCGCCAGCCCGCGTTGCTGGCCGCCTCGAAGATCCGGCCGCCATTGAGGGTGTAGACGATCTTCGTGGTGCTCACCCCGATCGTGGCCACCGCCGAGCCGGTGACCGCGCCCGCGCTGCCGGAGATCGGTAGGGCCTGCCAGCCGTTGAAGCTGGGGGCCTCGAACACCTGACGCGACTGTTGGCCGGGATTCTGCGCGATGTAGACCAGCGGGCTGATCCTGGTGCCCGACGGGTCGATCATGTGCCAGTGCAGGTGCGGGCCGGTCGAACTGCCCGACCCGGGCGCGCCGGCGGCACCGCCGGACCGGCCCACCACCGTGCCCGCGCCGACGCTGGCACCGTCGGCGAGCGAGAACTGCGACAGGTGCATGTACTGGCTGCGGTAGCCGTCGCCGTGGTGGATCGTGACGGTGTGTCCACCCGTACCGTTGTAGGGGATGTTCTGGATGGTGCCGGCGCCGCAGGCGGGAAGTGCCGTGCCCACGCCCATGCCGTAGTCGATACCGCCGAGCGAACCGCGGCGGAGGTGGCCCTCCCAGGTGTCGGTGACCGGGTACGCGCCGAACGGGTTGTAGATCGTCGGTGCGGCGTGCGCGGTTCCGGGAATCAGCACCCCGCCCACGGTCATGGCGCCCGCGCCCAACGCCGCGGCGCGCAACACGCCACGGCGGCTGATGCCGGGTACGCCCTCGTCGCCGCCCCCGCAGCAACCGGATCCGTCATGCTGGTTCATGGAACTCCTTCTGTGATCAGGGGTGCCCGCCTCCACGGCCGCGGCGGCCGACGGCGCGGGGTGACGGTGCTGGCCGGCCGGGTCGCTCCCCGCACCGGACGATCGGCAGGTCCCGGTCGAGCCGGGCAAATCCTCGTGGACCGCGCGACTCGGAGCCGTCGGCCGATCGATCATAGTCAGTGTCATCCCGCGGGTTGACAGCGTGGCGGTCACCGACCCGACACCCCGGCCCACGAGTGGCCGGATCCGCACCGACGAGTTGGCGGCCTACAGCACGATCGTCGCCTTCGACGCCCTCACCGGGGACATCGTCGGCGCGGTGGACGTCGGCACGTCGTACGGACTCCCGATGCTCCCCGGGCAACTGGTCAAGCTGCGCTGCGACTGCTCCTTCGGGCCCGGACGGTGGTACCCGGCCGGCGACAGGTTCACCGACGGCAACCTCGTGTGGGTGGGGCGGGCGCCGGTCGTCGCCGACTTCGACCTGACCGCCGGCACCGGCGGTTGACGCTCGGCACCGCCCGCCGGTCGACGGATCGAGGCCGTGCCCGCGTTTGGCGGAGGCGCCACCGGCACCCTGCCGTCCGGTGTTTGCTGTCCACATGAGCTTCCCGTCCCACCGGCAGCGCCACCGTCGCTCCTCCCGACGCCTGGTGGCGCGACTGGACGCGGAGCACTACATGCTGCTGATGCTGATCGGGTTCGGCGGCGCGGTCCTCGGCACCCGCGCATTCCTGGCGCTGACCGGCTATCCGCAGGTCGGCGGCGGTACGTTGCACATCTCGCACGCCCTGTGGGGTGGCCTGTCGTTGTTCCTCGCCGCGCTCGTCCCGCTGCTCGTCGTCAACCGGGCCGCGCTGCTCGGGGCGGCGCTGCTGGCCGGAATCGGCACCGGGCTCTTCATCGACGAGGTCGGCAAGTTCATCACCGCCGACAACGACTACTTCTTCCCGGCCGCCGCGCCCATCGCCTACGCGGCCTTCCTCATCGGCGTGTGGCTCTACGTGCGCGCCCGCAGCACACGGGTCGAGGGCACCCGGGCGCAACTGCACGCCGCGCTGGAACTGCTCGGCGAGGCCGTCGACGGGAGGCTCAGCGAACGGGACCGGGCCCAGCTGCGGCGGCGACTCGGCGCCGCCGCCGCGAGTCCGGACGACGACCGGTTGCAGCCGCTGGCCACGGCGCTGCTGGAGTTGGCGGAGCCCGGTGTGCTGCCGCCGTACGAGCACCGGTCAGGACGGATCGCCCGGATCGCGGTCGCCGTGCGGGCGTGGGTGGCGCGGTCGTTGACCCGGGGTCGGCTGCGCGTCGGGCTGGTCCTGGCGCTGGGGCTACTCGGCTTCGCCACGCTCAGCGACCTCATCACGATCGTCGCCGTCGCTCTCGACCTGCGTGACGGAACCACCGAGGGGGTGCTCACCACCGCCAACGAATTCGCCCGCGTCGACATCCAGGACCGCCGCGGGGTGCTGCTCCTGCTCGTCCGGGCGCTGCTGGACGCCGGCGTGGGCACCGCGCTCATCGTGGCCGCCGGGCTGCTGCTGCGCGGGATGGCTCGCCGCGCCGTGGAGCTCGCCCGGGCCGGCCTGGTCACCTCACTGAGCGTGGTGAACCTGCTGGTGTTCTACCTCGACCAGTTCGCCGCCGCCGTCAGCGCGCTCGGTCAGTTGGCGGTCCTGCTCGCGGTGCAGCGCTACCAGCGGCTGTTCGACCAGCCGGCCGACGCCGAGCGCACCGGCGGCGCTGACGGTGACTGAACGCGAAGGTCTGTCGGGCCAGCCCACGACCCGTGCGCGAGCGCCGCGCCGGACGTGATGTCGCCCAGGCTGATGCCGACGGCGGGCGTCCTCAGCGGACGGCGTCGCCCATGCGGGTGACGGCCTCGGTGAGGATCGCCGGCGAGGTGGCGAAGTTGAGCCGTACGAAGCCCGCCCCGCCGGTGCCGAAGACGTGCCCGGAGCTGAGGGCGACCCGCGCGTGGTCGAGGAACATCTTCGCCGGCCCGGCGACGTCGCTGACCACGCCGGCGTCGTCGGCCGGCTGCTCCGTGTCGACGCCCAGCCCCGTGCAGTCCAGCCAGGCGAGGTAGGTGCCCTCGGGACGGTGGTACGGGACGGCCGGGAGGTGCTTCGCCAGCAGCGTCGCGAGCAGCGCGCGGTTGGCGTCGAGACCGTCGAGGAGGAGGTCGAGCCACGGCCCGCCCTCGCGGAAGGCGACGGTGTGCGCGATGACACCGAGGTGGCTGGGCCCGTGGCTGACCTCTTCCGGCATACGGCGGAGGTCGGCCACGGCCTGCGGTCCGGCGACCGCGAGCGCCGCCTTGAGACCGGCCAGGTTCCACGCCTTCGAGGCGGAGACCAGGGCGAACGCGTTCTCGGCGCCGGCCACCGTGAGGTACGGGGTGAAGTGCGCCCCCGGCAGCACCAGGGGAGCGTGGATCTCGTCGGAGACCACCCGTACGCCGTGCCGGTCGGCCAGCGCCGCGACGGTCTCGAGCTCGTCGCGCCGGTGGACGACGCCGGTCGGGTTGTGCGGATTGCACAGCAGGAACGCGGGCCGGCTGCCGTGGGCCCGCGCGCGTCGGAAGGCCTCGTCGAGGGCGGCGGGGTCCATGCGCCGGTCGGGCCCGAGCGGGGCCTCGACGACCCGCCGGTCGGCGTGGGTGACGAAGGCGTAGAAGGGCGGGTAGACGGGGGAGCAGACCACGACCGCGTCACCGGGGTCGGTGACGAGCCGGAGCACCTCGACGGCGCCCATCATCACGTCGGGCACGACCGAGGTGTGCGCGACGCGGAAGTCCCGCCAGCCCCAACGCCCAGCGGCGAAGTCGCCGATCGCCTCCGCGTACGCCGTCCCGTAGGAGTAGCCGGTGTCGCCGAGGTCGACCGCGCGGCGGAGCGCGTCGGCCACGGGGGGAGCGAGGGGCACGTCCATCTCCGCGACCCAGAGCGGGAGCACGTCGGGCGCGAACATGCGCCACTTCACGCTGGTGCGCTGCCGGAGTTCGTCAAGCGTGAGCAGGGTGAGCGGATTCCGGGCCGCCGAGCCGTCGGCGGAGGGGCCAGGGCTTGCCATACCGCCCACCCTAGGGCCAGGTGCCGCCCCCGTCCTGCCCGGCGCCCTCGTCCGGCGCCGGCACCGCTACCAGCGGTTGCGTGCCTCCTCGGCCCAGCCGACCAGCCCGGCCAGGTCGACGCGCTCGCCGTCGTCGGCCGCCGCCCAACCGGTGAAGTGCCCGAAGCACTGGTGCGTCTCGTTGGCGAGCACACCGAAGTTCGTCCTGGCGATCTTCTCGTGGAAGGGGTGGAACTCCACGGCCACCCGCGCACCGCTGATCCGCCACGGGCGCGACCAGTCGGCGCGGTCGTACTCCCAGCGCAGCTCGTCGCCGATCTTGTGCAGCCGACCGTCGAGGAAGAGGCCGTTCTCGGTCGAGCCGGTGCCGTCGGTCCACCGACCGCCGAGCTGGATCGCCCGACCCGGGCCGCTGCCGGCGGCCCAGTTCCAGCGGATCGCGTACGGCCACCTGCCGCGACCGTGGTCGAGCACGGCGAAGGAGTCCGCCTTGGCGACCGGATGGGCCACCCCGTCGACCCGCAGGGTGCCGCGCACCGGGCGGCCGAGGTCCTTGACGGTGTACTGGAACCGGCGGGTGCTCCAGGGCACCACCACGCCGAGCGACTCGTGACCCGCTGGCAGCGACACCACGAGGTCGATCTCCAGACCGGGGGCGGCGGCGCGGATGGCGGTGGCCGACGGCGCCTGGTCGATGTCGATCGAGAGTCCGCCGCCGCGCGCCCGTACGGCGCCCGCCCCGCTGACCGGCGGGAAGAGGGCGCCCCGGGCGAAGGGGACCACCGCGTTCCTGTCGATCTCGGCCTTCGTCGCGCGGTCGAGCACGTAGAGGCTGTGCACCCCCGCGTAGTCCAGCGACGAGGCGACCAGGCCGACGATGTGGGTCGGCGTGACGACCCCCCAGTACTCCCAGCGCTTGTTGCGGCCCCAGCCGCGCAGGTTCGCCCGGTGCAGCGGGCGGCGGCTCCAGCCCACGGCGGCGGGATTGAGCCGCCCACCCGCGAGGCACAGGTCGACCGGCTCGGTGATCTCGTTCTCGTGGGTCACGAGGGGGAGGGTAACCGGCCCGCCGCCTCTGCTGCCGGGATCGGCACGGCGGAGGTCATGTCGCGGAGGAAGGGCCTGGTGCCGGGCCGGTTCAGTCGCCCCAGGCGTTGGAGTCCAGGAGCATGTCCCAGGTCAGGTAGGGCAGTTCGGGGTGGCGCTGGTGCAGGATCTCGCCGGGAAGGGTCGCGGCCGGGGCCTTGCGGGGATTGGCGAGTGCCTGCGCCACGATCGCGTCGGTGACGGCCCGGGCGCCGCCGAGGCGGGGATGACGTCGGTGGACGCGGTCGGCGTACTCGGGTGGCACCGGGCTGTTGACGCCCATGAGGTCGATGCTGATTCCCGTCTGGGCGATGCCGATCTCGGGCGGTCGGCGACGCTGGAAGACGGGTGAGTCGCGGAAGCTGCGCATGGTGTGCATGGCGATCGCGTCCCACACGGTGTCGACCCGGCGGTCGGTGACACCCCGCTCCTCGAGGAACCGGGCGGCGAAGTCGGCGCCGTCCATCTCGAACCGCTGGTCGGAGTTGGCGCGTGCGGTCAGGCCCATGTCGTGCAGGGCGCAGATCAGGAACACGACCTCCTCGTCGTAGTCGTGGCCGGGCCGCCGACCGGCCCGCGCGGCGGCCTCGCGGGCGAACAGGAAACTACGCAGGCTGTGGTTGCGCAGGTAGGCCTCCTGCGCCTCGTCGATCAGTCGGGCCGCCTCACGGGCCAGCCGGGTCGACGGGAAGGACAGGTCGGCGTCCGGCGCGGCGTGGGAGGCGGCCGGGGCGGCGGGCACCAGCCCGGTGAGCATGCCGGCGCCGGCGGCCAGGCCGGTGCCGAGGGCGGTGCGCCGCGAGAAGGAAGGCGTCACGGGTACCTCATCTTTCGGGTGTCGGGTGCGTGGACCGGAAGCGTTGGCGGTACTCGGCCGGGGTGGTGCCGATGCCGCGCAGGAACGCGCGGCGCATGCTGTCGTCCGAGCCGAAGCCGCAGGCACGGGCGATGCGAGCCACCCCGTCGTGGGTGGCTTCGAGCAGGGTCTTCGCGGCCTCGACCCGGACCTGCTCGACGTACCGGATGGGGGTCGTCCCGACCGTCCGGCGGAACAGGCGGGTGAGGTGCCGTTCGCTGACCGACGCGTGCGCCGCCATCGTGGCGAGCGTGTGCGGGGCGGCCGGGTCGGTGGCGACGGCGTCCAGGACCCGGCGCAGCGCGCTGCCGGGGGCGGCCGTGGTGTTGCCGCGGACGGTGAACTGGGACTGACCGCCGGGGCGGTGCAGGAAGACCACGAGGTACTTGGCGGTGGTGCGGGCGCGCTCCGGCCCGTGGTCGTCCTCGACCAGCGTCAACGTCAGGTCGATGCCCGCGGTCACGCCGGCCGAGGTGAACAGCGGCCCGTCCCGCACGTAGAGGGCGTCGGGCCGGACGCGGACCGCGGGAAACCGCGACGCGAGGTCGGCGCAGGCCGCCCAGTGGGTGGTGGCCCGGCGGCCGTCGAGCAGGCGCGCCGCCGCGAGCAGGAACGCGCCGGTGCAGATGCCCGCCGTACGGCGGGCGAGCCCGCTGACGCGGGGGAGTTCGGCGACGAGCGCCGGCGGAGGCTGCGCCGTGGCGAGGGAGAGGCCGGGCACCAGCAGCGTGTCGAACCGGTGCCGCACCTGGTGCAGGGCCAACTCGACGTCGAGGGGTACGCCGACGTCCGTGCGTACCGGGCGGCCGTCCACCGAGGCCAGCCGGACCCGGTAGCCGCCGCTGCCGTGCAACACCTGGACGGGCCCCGCCACGTCGAGCAGCACGACGCCGTCGTGCACCACCACGACCACCTCGCGGATCCGGGCGATCTCCACACGAGCAGTCTGGTCATCCTCTGCGGAGGGCCACAAGGACGGCCGGGCCGCACATCCGGACATGGCGGAGCCGTCCCCAGCCAGGGCGCCGTCCGCGGCTCGCGACGCGGCCGCACCCGAGCGCGCGAAACGCGGCGGGCCTTCCGGTCAGGGGGTAACCGTCACCGCGCGTCGCGCAGCCCGAGGACGTACGCCGCAGTGAGCGCGACGGCGCGGTCCTCGTCCTGTGCCAGCTCCGCGAGGGCACGTGACGTCGTGGTCCCCGGGACGTCCGCGAGCGCCTGGGTCAGCCGCCGACGTGCGGACGATCCGACCACTGCCTGGGCGAGGCGGTCGACGAGCCCGGTGGCGATCTGGTCGGCCGACGCGGGATCGGTCGCCAGCGCGCCCAGCGCGTCGGCGGCATCGGCGTCGTTGGTCTCCTCGACGATCATGTCGATGAGCGTCGGGACCGCGTCGGCTGCCCCACGCGCTCCGAGCGCCAGAGCGGCACACCTGCGGACCGTGAGGTCCGAGTGCGTGAGGGCGTCCCGCAGCAGCGCCGTCGCCGCATTGCTCGGGATCTCGGCGACGGACCGGACGGCACGTTCGCGCACCTCGGCCACCGGTGAGCCGAGGCCCTCCGCGAGCAGTGCCAGGCCCCCGTCGCCCGACCGTGCCAGCGCCCACCGGAGGGCACCGGCGACGTTCGGGTCCGTCTCGCTCAACGCTGCCTCGACCAGCGCTCCCACCGGCACCGGAACCTCTTCGGTCGAGGACAGGGCCGCGCGTTGGCGCTTGCCGGCGCTCTCCGATCCCAGTGCCTGCAGGAGCGCGACGATCCGGAGGACGCCGTCCCAGCCGGCGGGTTCCGTGGCGTCGATCTGACGGAGTCGGGTGAGCAGCTCCGTCTCCGCCGCGATGCGTTCCCGCGTCCGGCGGATGAGGTCGTCGACGAGCCCCGAGGGCGTGAAGCCGGGATCGTCCAGCGCGCGCCCGACCTCGCGCAGCGACAGCCCCAACGACCGCAGGCTCTCGATGTGGAGGATCCGCCGGATGTCCTCGCCCGAGTACTCCCGATAGCCGGCCCGGGTACGACCCGTCGGCCGCACCAGGCCGAGCGAGTCGTAGTGCCTGAGCATGCGGGCGCTGACGCCGGAGCGCCGTGCCACCTCACCGATCAACAACGCCTGTCAACCCTCCTGGCCGGTCATGCCGAGGGCCACGATGCGGGTCGCCTCGTCGACCGCGAACTCGAGCCCGGCGTCCGGGTCGCGCGACAGCCGTTCCGTGGCGCTGGCGTGCTGGCGTACGCAAGGGTCGGGGTCCGTCATCGCGGCGCGCAGGATCGGCGTGACCACCTGGCCGAGCGCGATCAGCGCCCGGCTCAGGCTCAACCGCGTCGCGCGCCCGCCGCGCCCGAACTGCGTCGCCAACACCGCGGCCAACGCGGGTTTCTCACCTTCGGGCACGAGTACGACCGCTGCCCGCCAGGCGCTCCGCGCCACCTCGTCGTCGGCGTCGGTCAGCAGCGCCCGGGTGATCGCGGGCCACGCCTGCCGGTCCCCGATCTTGGACAGCGTGTGCAACGCCTGGCTTCGGGCCTGCGCGCGCTCCGAGCGGAGTTCGTCGACCAGCTTCGGGAGCGTAGTCGGTGCCGGGTGGCGGATGAGCGCCCAGGTCAGCATCTCGCGTACGTGGAAGTCGGACTCGATCGCGCACCGCTCGACGAGCCTGTCGACGAACCGCGGGTCCGGGGTCGTGCCGAGCGCCAGCGCTGCCTGCAACCGCACCGACGGGTTGCTGTCCTCCAGCCGCCGGAGCGCTCGCATCGTGTGCGTGTCGTCCTTCGGCACGGTCATCGCGACCACCTCCCCGACCACAGTGAAGACCTTGTCACCGTGTGAAGGTCAAGCGGAGCCAACGTCGCGACCGGCCAGGCGGACGACCTCCTTCACGCTGCCGCAGGTTCGGACGGGGCCGGCCCGAGGCGCGCCTCCTACTGCCGGGCGTCAGCCGGCCGGCGGCGGGGCGGACGTGACGGGCGGGGGTGGAGGTGACCGGCGGGGCCTACGTGACGGCCGGGGTGGTCGCGGTCTCGGCGAGCGCGGTGCGCAGGACGTCGTGCAGCGGCCCGTCGGGGTGGTCGATCCAGTGCTGGATGGCGACGCGCAGCGAGGCCAGGAAGGTCGCCGCCACGACCCGGGACCGCAGCGCCCGGTCGGGGCCGGTCAACCGTTGGGCGACGTCGTCGGCAAGATCGCGCTCGATGGCGGTGTAGGCCGCGATCTGGTGCGCGACGAGGCCCGGGTGCCCGCGTAGCTGACGGCGGTGCAGCAGCCAGGAGGGCGGGGCGTTGCCGTACGCCTCGACGGCGAGGCGCTCGGCGGCCGCGCTCAGCACGGCCCACGGCGGCGCGTCGGCCGGCTGTCGGCGGACCAGTTCCAGCAGCCGGCGCAGCCGTACGGCGTCGCCGTGGAAGACCGCCTCCTCCTTGCTGGAGAAGTAGTTGGAGAACGTCCGGCGGGAGACGTTCGCGGCGTCGGCGATGGCCTCCACGGTGACCCGGTCGAGCCCGTGTTCCGTGGCGAGGCGCAGGGCGGCCTCGTGCAGGGCGAGGCGGGTGGCCGCCTTCTTGCGCTCCCGCAGCCCGGTGGTCTCCTCCATGGGCGACAGCCTACGGGGCGGTGACTCAGTTCTCATCGCGCAAACTTGCACTGTGAGCAAGATCGGCAGATGCTTGTGTGCGGCAACCATCTGCGACAAGGGAGGCGGCGTGGAAACTGCCGGCCGCGAGCTCGGTGCGAGGCTGTCCGAGCTGATCCGGAGCGTACGGCTGATCAAACGGCACCGGGCCGACGTCCGGCCGGCCGTGCCGGTCGGCCTCGCCGGCCTCCTCATGCAGATCGAGAAGCTGCCTGCCGACTGCCACGCCCGGGAGCTGGCGGCCCGCAGCGGGCTCGACCCGTCGACCGTCAGCCGCGCCGTCGCCTCGCTCGTCAGCCACGGCCTGGTCGAGCGGCGCGCCGACCCCGCCGACAAGCGGGCCAGCCTGCTGACCGTCACCCCGGCCGGGCGGGCCGCCCTGACCGACACCTACGACTGGTACGGCCGGATCCTCGACACCGCGCTCGCCGACTGGACCCCCGCGGAGGTGGCGGCGTTCGCCACCGCGCTCGGCCGGTTCACCCGCGACATCGAGACCGTCCTCGGACACCACGACAACCTGGAGGCCGCGCGATGAGCGCACCCACCACCACGGCCGGCGACGCGCCGATGACACACCGGCAGACGCTGGAGGCCCTCAGCGGCCTGCTGCTGGTGCTGTTCGTCGCCATGCTCAGCGGCACCGTCGTCTCGACGGCGCTGCCGAACATCATCGGCGCGTTGAACGGGTCGCAGACCCAGTACACCTGGGTGGTCACCGCCACCCTGCTCACCGCGACCGCGACCACCCCGATCTGGGGCAAGCTCGCCGACCTGTTCAACAAGAAGCTCCTGGTCCAGATCGCCATCGTCGTCTTCCTGGTCGGCTCGGTGATCGCCGGCTTCGCCCAGACGGCCGGCCAGCTCATCGCCGCCCGCGCGTTCCAGGGCATCGGCGTCGGCGGCCTCCAGGCACTCGTCCAGGTCGCCATCGCCGCGATGATCCCGCCCCGGGAGCGCGGCCGGTACAACGGCTACCTCGGTGGCGTCATGGCGGTGGCGACGGTCGGTGGCCCGCTGCTGGGCGGGCTCATCGTCGACACGTCCTGGCTCGGCTGGCGCTGGTGCTTCTTCGTCGGGGTCCCCGTCGCCGCCATCGCGCTGGTCCTCCTCCAGTTCACCCTGCGCCTGCCGACGGTCCGCCGCGAGAACGTCAAGATCGACTACCTGGGCGCGGCCCTGATCGCCGCCGGCGTCAGCGTGCTGCTCATCTGGATCTCCTTCGTCGACGACTCGTTCGCCTGGGCCTCCTGGCAGACCGCCGCCATGGTGGGCGGTGCGGTCGCGCTGCTCGCCCTGGCCGTCTGGGTGGAGTCGCGGGCCGACGAGCCGGTCGTCCCGCTCGATCTCGTCCGCCAGCGGACCACCGCCCTGGCCATCCTGGGCAGCCTGGCGGTCGGCATGGCGATGTTCGGCGGCGCCGTCTTCCTCGGCCAGTACTTCCAGATCGGCCGCGGCTACAGCCCGACCGAGGCCGGGCTGCTCACCATCCCGATGATGGCCGGCGTCCTCGGATCGTCGATCATCGCGGGCCGGCTGATCACGAAGACCGGGAAGATCAAGCCGTACATCGTGTTCGGCGCGATCGTGCTCGTCATCGGGTTCGCCCTGCTCGGCACCATCGACCACGAGACCTCGCTGGTGCTGGTCGGCGCGGCCATGTTCATCGTCGGCGTCGGGGTCGGCATGACGATGCAGAACCTCGTCCTCGCCGTGCAGAACACCGTCTCGCTCCGGGACATCGGCGCGGCCAGCTCGACCGTCGCGTTCTTCCGCTCGCTCGGCGGCACGATCGGCGTGTCGGTGCTCGGCGCGGTCCTCGCCCGACGGGTGACCGACCAGATCACCGCCGACCTCTCCGCCGCCGGCATCCCCGCCTCCGGCAGCGCGGGAGCCGGCAGCCTGAACCTCGACGCCATGCCCGGCGCGGTCCAGCAGATCGTCCGCGCGGCGTACGGGGACGCCACCGGCCACATCTTCCTCATCTCCGCCGCGATCGCCGTCGTCGGCATCATCGCCGCGGTCCTGTTGAAGCCGGTCGGCCTGCGCAGCAGCCTGGACCTGCCCGATCCCGCCAGGTCGACGGCCGTGGCCGCCGACGCCGTCGACGGTGCTCCGGCCTTCGACCAGGTCACGGTGGACGCCGACGGTCGGGAGGCGCCGGCGCGCCGCTGACGCGTGACCCACGACGGCGGGCGACGATCGGAAGCCGGCGTGTCCCTGTGGTAGAAATGCCGGATGTCCGGCATGCGATTCCAGCTTCTGGGACCGCTCGAGGTGCAGGTCGACGACCGGCCCGTGCCGCTCGGCACGGTGAAGCAACGGCTACTCTGCGCCACCCTGCTGCTGGACCCGAACGAGGTGCTGCACACCGAACACCTCGCCGAGACGCTGTGGGACGAGCCGCGGCCCGCCTCCGCGGCGGCCAACCTGAGGACGTACGCCCACGGGCTGCGCCAGGCGCTGCGCGACCAGCCGGACGGCGCGAGCCGGCTGCACACCGGCACCGGCGGCTACCTGCTCGCGGTGCGCCCGGGTGAGCGCGACCTCGACGAGTTCGAGGAGTCGGCGCAACAGGGCCGCGACGCCCGTGCCCGGGGCGACCTGCGGCAGGCCGAGGCGAGTCTGGCCCACGCGCTCACCCTCTGGCGCGACTCGCCGCTCGCCGGGCTGCCGCTGCCCCGCGCGATGGCGGCACGCCTGACGCGCCTGCACGAGCAGCGCCTCATGGTCGAGGAGGAACACGTCCAGGCCAAACTCGACCTGGGCGCCTCCGCCGAACTGGTCGGTCGGCTGCGCGAGCACGTCGAGACCCACCCGCTGCGGCAACGCGGCTGGGGTCAGCTGATGACCGCGCTCTACCGTACGGGCGACGTGGCCGGTGCCGTCGACGCGTACCTGCGGGCCCGGCGGATGCTGGCCGACCAGCTCGGCATCGATCCCAGCCCCTCGCTGGAGGCGCTCTACCGCGACATCCTCGACCACCGCCCGCACCTGGTCGGCGAGCCGCAGCGCCCGCCGCCCGCGCGGATCGTGGTCCGCGGACTGCCTCCCGCCGTCGACACCTTCGTCGGCCGGCGGGCCGAGATCGACGCCGTGTGCGGCTGGCTCGACGGATCCGCGACGAGCGCGGTCGTCGCCCTGCACGGCCCGGGAGGGGCCGGCAAGTCGGCGCTGGCCGTCCGGATCGCGCACCAGCTCGCCGACCGGTACCCGGGCGGCACGCTCTACGTGGACCTGCAGGGTGCGGACGCCGACCTGCCGCCCCTGAGGCCGGTCGACGTCCTCGGCCGGTTCCTCCGCGCGCTCGGCATGCCGGGCGGTGCGGTGCCGTCCGACGTCGGCGAGGCCACCGTCGCCTACCGGTCCGAGATCGCGGGCCGCGGCGTGCTCGTCGTCCTCGACAACGCCCGGGACGCCGCCCAGGTCAGGGCACTCCTGCCGGCGGACGGTTCCTGCGGTGTCGTGGTGACGAGCCGGCGGATGCTCGCGACGCTGCCCAACGGCCGACACCTGGCCGTGGGGCTGCTGTCCCGCACGGAGGCGGTCGGGCTGCTCGCGGGCGAGTGCGGCGCCGACCGGGTGGCGGCCGAGCCGGACGCGGCCGCCCGCCTGGTGGAACTCTGCGGCATGCTGCCGCTGGCGATCCGGATCGTCGGCGCCCGCCTGGCCAGCCGGCCGGAGTGGCCGATCGCCCGTCTGGTGGAGCGCCTCGCCGATCCCGGGCTGCGCCTCAGCGAGCTGGAGTTCGACGACCTCAGTGTCCGGCCGTCCATCGCGCTCACCTACGCCGCCCTGTCCGACGGCGGCGCCCGGGGGCAGCTCTGCGCCCGGGCCTTCCGGCTGGTCGGCAGCACCCGCCTGCCGACCGTCACCGCCCGCGCCGTCGCCGCCCTCCTCGGCGAGCCGCCCGCGCTCGCCGAGAGTCTCCTGGAACGGCTCGCCGACGAGCGCCTGGTGGAGCCCCGGGAACCGGGCGTCTACGGCATCCACGACCTGGTCCGGCTGTACGCCGTCGAACGGGCCGAGGACGAGCCGGCGGACGACCGGGAGGCCGGGCTGCGGCGGCTGCTGGAGACGTACGTGCAGGGCGCCCGGGAACTCGAGCGGATGACCAACGCCGGACACTGTTTCGGACCGGCGGGGACACCGGCGTGCGGGTGGGCCCCGACCGGCGTCGGCGACCAGGACCGACCCGCCTGGCAGGACCTGCCGGAGAGCCCCGCGCAGGCGGCGCGGTGGCTGGCCGAGGAACACCTCAACGTCCTGGCCGCCTTCCGGCAGGCGTCCACCTCCACCACCGGCACCGCGACGCTCGCCGCCGCGCTGGCCTGGGCGAGCGTCGCCGCGTTGCGGCGGTACGGCTACCGCCAGGAGGCGCTCACCCTGGTCGACGGCGCGGTCGCCACCACCGGGCGGCTCGGCCTCACGCTCGAACACTGCGCCGCGCTGTTCTACCGGGCGACGTTGCACACGGGCAGCGCCGAACCGTCGGTGGTCGAAGCGGATCTGCTGCGCTGCCTCGAGCTGCTCCGGCCGCTCGGTGACCGGGAGCAGATCTCCATCTGCCTGGAGGCGCTCGGCAACCTGCGCCACCGGATGGGCGACGTGCCGCGCGCGCTCCGCCACCACGACGAGGCGCTCGCGCTGCGCCGGGAGTCGGGCCAACTGCTCATGATCGGCGCGGCCCTGAGCAGCTCCGCCCCGGTTCGCCTGTCGGCGGGAGCCGAGAAGGAGGCGCTCGCGGACGTCGAGGAGGCGCTGCGCATCGCCCGCGACGTCGACGCCGTCGGCCTGCGGGGCGCCGCCCTCGGCGCACGGGGCCAACTGCTGTGCCGTACCGGGCAGTGGTCGGAGGCCCGCGAGTGCCTCGACGAGGCGATGGCCATCGCCGAGTGGTCCGAGGACCTGCCGTCGCGCTGCGAGGCGTTGCTGTCCCGCGCGGCGGCCCACCTCGGGCTCGCCGACCACGCCGCCGCCGCCCGCGACGCCGACGAGGCGGGGACGGTGGCCGTCCGGATCGGCGACCGCTACCTGCGGGCCGTCGCGCGGCAGGCACAGGGCCGGATCGCCCGCGCGGCCGGGGACCGCAGCACCGCGTCCATCCTGGAGACCGAGGCGCGGGACCTGCTCGGTCCGCTGTCCGGCTACCGGGATCCGCAGTACGCCGCCCACTTCGGCCGACTCTGAGCCTGCGGGAGCCGACCGCTCCGCGGGTGGCGGGTGCCGGCCTCCCGCGCTCCGCTGCGCCAGGCGGTCGCCGTGCGGGCGCGTGAGCCGATCGGCTGAACGGCGGGCCCGCGCAGGGCACGGGTGGCGCGGAGATCGGTGGGACGACCGGGCCGCCGGGCCCGACCGGGCCGGGCGCGCGGATACAAGGCGGGTACATGCCGGTCCCGGGCAGTCGCGGCGGGGACGTCGCCGGTCACCGGGGCGAG
>NZ_WAAS01000007.1:0-63948 GCF_008806585.1 Micromonospora sp. AMSO12t | reverse complement strand
GGCGAGGAACGACTTCGCCTCGTGCGTCGGCGCCGCGACCCCCGTACGGTCGAGCACGGTGACCCGGACCCCCCGCTCCTGCAGGAACCAGGCGGTGGCCAGCCCGACCATCCCCGCGCCGACGACGGCGACGTGCTGGGGGGCGGGCACTGACTCGACGGGGGACATGGCGTCTTCTCCTTCGGGCGCGACAGGGATCGCGGCCAATCCTGTCCCCACCGGGCCGGAAGGTCATTGTCCGTTCCGGCCAACGATCGCCCAGGTCATTGGCCCTGCCGGACAAGATCGGGGCACAATCGCGGCATGCTCACCGTGGCTGGCGTGGTGGACGCGGCCGGCGCCGCGTTGCTCAAGGTCGTCGTCCCCGCCGACGAGGCGGAGGTACGCGACGTCACCCTCGCCGACGACGCCACGACCGGCCAGAGCGGTGACCTCGTCCTCGGCGCGGGCGTCGCGACCCCGGCACAGGCCCTCGCCGTCGTCGCGCGCTGCCAGGAGGCCGGGGCGGCCGGCCTGGTGCTCAAGCCTCCGCTGGCCGCGCACCCCGACGTGACGTCGGCCGCCGCCGACCGGCGCCTCACCCTGGTCGAGCTTCAACGTCACGGCTCCTGGGCCCAGCTCGTCTGGCTGCTCCGCGGGATGATCGACCGGGCCGTCGCGCCCGGCTCGCCGGAGACCGGGGAGCCCGGCGTCTACGACGAGCTGTTCGCCCTCGCCGACGCGACCGCCGCCGTCGTCGACGCGCCGGTGACGATCGAGGACGCCCAGTCCCGGGTGCTGGCCTACTCGTCGCGCCAGGACCGCACCGACCCGGCGCGCGTGTCGACGATCGTCGGCCGTCGCGCCCCCGGCAACGTGATCGCCCACTTCCGTTCCCGTGGCGTCTTCCGCAAGCTCGCGACGGGCAGCGAGCTGATCTTCGTACCGCAGGGCCCGGACGGGACGTTGCCCCGCCTCGTCGTTCCGATCCGCGCCGGCGGCGAGCTGCTCGGCTCGATCTGGGCCGTCGTCGAGGGCCCGGTGCCGGAGGGGCGGCTGCGCGACCTCCAGGGCACGGCGTCCGTACTGGCCCTGCACCTGCTCCGCCTGCGCGTGCAGGCCGACGTCGCGCGCCGGGTGTCGGCCGACCGCCTGCGGGCGGTCCTGCGGGCCCCCGGCGGGATGGGCCGGGAGGAGCTGGCCCTGCCCGAGGGACCGTGGCGGGTCGTCGCCCTCGGAGGGACGGGGGAGATGGTCGACAACCTCGCGCTGTGGGAGTCGATCACCCGCCGGCACGGCTGGCGCCAGCCGCTGCTCGCGGACGTCGGAGACGTCCTGTTCGCCGTCCTGGTGGACGAGGGCACCTCGCCCGGTTCGCGGCGGTGGATGGAGAAGCTGATCCACGACGTCGCCGTGCAGGACCCGGGTCTGTACGCCGCGTCCGGCGGTGTCGCCCGGAACCTGGCGGATTTGCCGCGCTCGCGCGCCGAGGCGGCGGAGCTGCTCGCGTTGCGCGGCCCGGCCGGGCAGCGGGGCCCGGTGCTGCGGTTCGAGGACCACTGGGCAGAGCTGGTCGTGCACCGGGTGGTCGGCGCCGTGCCGGGCGTCGACCTGCTGCTGGGTGGCCCCCTGCCCGGTCTCGTGGCCCACGACCGGGAGCACGGCACCGACTACGTCGCCACCGTCGCCGCCTGGCTCGACCAGCAGGGCGACCCGCAGCGGGCCGCCCGGCAGCTGCACGTGCACCCCAACACGCTCCGGTACCGGTTGCGTCGCCTCACCGAGGTCGTCGCCGTGGATCTCGACTCGCCGCGCACGCGGCTGGCGTTGCAGATCCAGCTCGCGGCGCTGCGCCCCACACCGACCGCGCCCCGTCCGGTGGCGTAGGGCCCCGGCGGGGACCGGCGGCCCCGGGCCGGCGTGCGGCAGCAGCGAGGCGCTCAGGCGAGGCGGTGGTCGAGGGCGGTGTGGCGGCGTCCGGCCCCGACGGTACGGACGGCGGCGGCGAGGGCACGGCGGGAACCGACCAGGACGACGAGCTTCTTGGCGCGGGTGACGGCGGTGTAGAGCAGGTTGCGTTGCAGCATCATCCAGGCGCTGGTGGTCAGCGGGATGACCACGGCGGGATACTCGGAGCCCTGCGAGCGGTGGATCGTCATGGCGTACGCGTGGGCCAGCTCGTCGAGTTCGTCGAAGTCGTAGTCGATGCTCTCGTCCTCGTCGGTGCGTACCGTCAGGGTCTGCTCGTCGGTGCTGAGAGCGGTGACGATGCCGACGGTGCCGTTGAAGACGCCGGCCTGGCCCTTGTCGTAGTTGTTGCGGATCTGGGTGACCTTGTCGCCGACGCGGAACACCCGTCCGCCCAGGCGGCGCTCGGGTTGCCCCTCGCGTGCCGGGGTGAGCCGCTGCTGGAGCAGCGTGTTCAGGGCCGCCGCGCCGGCCGGGCCGCGGTGCATGGGGGTGAGGACCTGGACGTCGCGGCGCGGGTCGAGACCGAAGCGGGCGGCGATCCGGGTGCAGGCGACGTCGACGGTCAGGGCGGCGGTGGCGTCGGTGTCGTCGCTGGCGAACAGGAAGAAGTCGCTGAGGCCCTGGAGCAGCGGCGGCTTGCCGGCGTTGATGCGGTGGGCGTTGGTGACGACCCCGGACTCCGCGGCCTGGCGGAATACCTGCGTCAGCCGGACCCGGGGGACGGCCGGGGCGGCGAGCAGGTCCCGCAGGACCTCGCCGGCGCCGACGGAGGGGAGCTGGTCGACGTCGCCGACGAGCAGCAGGTGCGCGCCGGGCGGGACGGCCTTGACGAGCTTGTTGGCCAGGATCAGGTCGAGCATGGAGGCCTCGTCGACGACGAGGAGGTCGACGTCGAGGGGATTGTCCCGGTCGTGGCTGGCCTCCCCGCCGGGGCGCAGCTGCAACAGCCGGTGCACGGTGGCCGCCGGGTGCCCGGTCAGCTCCGACAGCCGCTTGGCGGCGCGGCCCGTCGGCGCGACGAGGGTGACCTTGGCCCGCTTCGCGGCGGCGAGTTCGACGATCGAGCGTACGGTGAAGCTCTTGCCGCAGCCGGGGCCACCGGTCAGCACGGCGACCCTGGAGGTGAGGGCGAGGCGGACGGCCTGTTCCTGCTCGGGGGCGAGGTCGGTGCCGGTGCGGGCCTTCAACCAGGCCAGCGCCCTGCCCCAGTCGACGTCGGCGAAGTGGGGCAGCCGGTCGGCGCGGTCGCGCAGCAGCCGCAGCAGGGATCCGGCGAGGGACTGCTCGGCGCGGTGGAACGGCACCAGGTAGACCGCCGCCGTCGGCTCGCCATCCGGGCCGGGCAGCGTCTCGCGGACCACCCCCTCCTCGCCGACGAGCCCGTCCAGGCAGGTGGTGACGAGGTCGGCGGGCACGTCGAGGATTCTGGTGGCGTCGGCGACCAACTGACCGTCGGGCAGGTAGCAGTGCCCGTTGTCGGTGGCCTCGGACAGGGTGTACTGCAGGCCGGCCTTGACCCGCTGGGGGCTGTCGTGCGGGATCCCGACGGCCTGGGCGATGGTGTCGGCGGTCCTGAAGCCGATGCCCCACACGTCGGCCGCCAGCCGGTACGGCTCGTTCCTGACCACCGTGATGGAGGCGTCGCCGTACTGCTTGAAGATCCGCACGGCCAGGGAGGTGGACACGCCGACGCCCTGGAGGAAGACCATCACCTCCTTGATGGCCTTCTGCTCCTCCCACGCCGCGGTGATCTTCGCGGTGCGCTTCGGTCCGAGGCCGGGCACCTCGACCAGGCGGGCGGGCTCCTCCTCGATCACGCGGAGGGTGTCGAGACCGAAGTGGGCGACGATCCGCTCGGCGAACACCGGACCGATGCCCTTGACCAGCCCGGAACCCAGGTAACGGCGGATGCCCTGGATGGTGGCCGGCAGGACGGTCGTGTACGAGTGCACCTCGAACTGCCGGCCGTACTGCGGGTGCGACGACCACCGACCGGACAGGCGCAGGCTTTCCCCCGGCTGGGCTCCCAGCAGCGCGCCGACCACCGTGAGCAGGTCGCTGCCGTGACCGGTGGCCACCCGTGCGACGGTGTAGCCGGTCTCCTCGTTGACGTAGGTCAACCGTTCGAGCACCGCGTCCAAGACGGCCGACGGCGGGCGGGTGGGGGCAGTCACCCGCCCATCCTGCCTCCCGCCGACGCGACGGCGCCCTCGGCCCGGCCCCGCACACCGTGTCGGGTCAACGGATCCTGGTGCCGGAAACCTTACTGTCGGGTCTGCGGGCTGGCGCCGTGGCGGCACGATGGCATCGTGACCGAGCCCCAGAACGCCGCCGCCGATCTGGTCGTGGGCGCTGCCCACGCGGCGGTCCGCCGCATCGCCCCCGAGGAACTACCGGTCTTCGACGAGGTGGCCGCCGACTGGCGACGGCAGCTGTCGAAGGGCCGCGTGAGCTGGTCCGTCCCGCAGGGCGGGGTCGGCTTCGGCATCGACGTCACCCTGGTCACCGAACTCGCGCTCCAGGTGGTGGCCGCCGCCGTGGGCGAGGTGCTGGTGATAGGTGCCGCCACCGTCCGGGCCGGCCTGCTGCGTCGCCGCCGCCGCGAGCTGCCCGCCCCGCCCGACGCCCGACCCGGGCTGGAGCCCGAACAGGCGCGTCGACTGCGGGAGGCGTGCCACCGGCACGCGGTGGCGCTGGGCCTGGACGCCGGCCGGGCGGAACTGCTCGCCGACGCCGCAGTCGGCGCGATGGTCGATCCGCCGGACGCATGACGGGGCCCGGTGCCGGTGGGGCCCACCACGACGGTCGTACGGCCCCGGACGGCACGACCGGCGGCGACCGTGGCCCCGGAGTCGGCCCGCCCGTCCCGCCGGACCGGCTCGGCTGGCTCTACGCACTCGTGCTGGCGTCCCTGATCAGCGTCGGGATCAGCGCCGGCGGCCTCTACTTCCTCGCCGACCGCTCGCTCTCCCGACCCTTGGCGGCCACCGTCGACGTCTGCACCCGGGCCCATCCGGCGGAGGCCGCGGCACAGTCGGCGGCCCGCGACCGCTGCCTGGCCGGGCAGTTCGGCCGACGTGGACTGGTCATGCTCGCCGGGGCGGGGATGGCGCTGGGCGCGGCGGCGGCGCTCGTTGTGGTGCTGCCGCTGGCCGACCGGCGTCGGCTCCGCCGCCGGCTCACCGTGCCGGGCGCGCAGGAGCGCTTCGTCGACCTCTGCGACCGCAGCGGGCTGGCCGCGCGTCACCGGCCCAGGCTGGTCGTGGCCGCCCCGCCCGTACGGCAGGCGTACACCACCGGTGGTGTGGTCGGCCGGCCGACGGTGGTGCTCCCGGCGGCCGTCGCGGTGGCCCACGCCGACCCGGCGCGGTTCGACCCCGTGGTGGCGCACGAACTCGCGCACGTCCTCGCCCGGGACGTGGCCTGGGCGTCGGCCGTCCGTGGCCTGATCTGGCTGCCGGTGCCCGCGGTGCTCGCCGCCGGCCTGCTCGAGGTGGCCCTCTTCGGGCTGAACGCGACCTACCTGACGGCGCTCGGCCGGGCGACGGTCGTCGCGGTGTCGACCGCGCTGCTGGCGGCCGGGCTGTTGCGGCGGCGTGAGCGGGAAGCCGACCGGTACGCCGCCGGCGCCGGCCAGGCCGGGCACCTGGCCGCGTTGCTCCTCGCCAGGACCGTGGGCCCCACGCGGCGGCGCCGGCTGCTCGCCCGGCATCCGGATCCGGCGGCCCGGGCGGCGGCGCTGGCCCGGCCGGCGGACCCGCCGGGGGGCCTGACCCACGGGCTGGCGGTCGGCGCGGTCGCGATGCTGGCGATGGGCTCCGCCGACGCCCTCGTACGTGACCTCTTCCTGACCGCGCACGCGACCGTCGGCCCGCCCGTCGCGGTCTGTGTCGGCGCCGTCCTGCTGAACCTCGGGCTGCTGCCCGTGCTGGTCCGCCGGGCGGCCGCTGGGGCGGGCGGCTGGTGGCGGTCCGTCGTCGGCGTGGCAGTCGGGTTCGCGGCGACGGCGTTCGTCGCCACCGTGCTGCCGGTTCCGGGCAGTTCGGCCTTGCCGGTCCGGGCGGAGGTGCCGGTCGCGATGATCGTCGCCGCGCTGGCGGGGCTCCTGGCCGCGTCGGTGGCCGGGCTCTGCGTGCTGTTGGCGCGACTGGTCGTCGCCCGCCGTCCCGGGTCGGTCGGTTGGCGTTCGGCCACGTACCTGGTCGCGGCGGCCGCCGGTGTCGCGGTCCTCTGGCCGTTGCCGGCGGTGGCGTCCGTGGCGACCGACGGCCACGTGGCCCGCGCCTGGCTGGTCTTCGCGCTGCCCCGTAGTGGTTGGCCGCTGCTCGCGCTGCTGGTGCCGGTGCTGGTCGGCCTGCTGCTGCGCGGGGCCGGGGAGGGGCACCCACGCCCGCCGCGCCGGTGGGACCGGGGGGTCGTGGCGGCGGTCCTGACCGCCGTGCTGATCGGTGCGGGAGCCGCCGTGTGGCGGACCGAGCTGTCCCCGCCGGGCACCCTGGCCGAGGCGGGCCGGCAGGCCCAACAGCGCTGGCTGCTCTGCGCGCTCACCGGCTGGGCGGTCCTGGTGGTGCTCGCGGTCGGCCGTCGTGCCGGTGTCGGCCGGGCGCTGACCGCGGGCTGGGTGGCCGGCACGACGGCGGCGCTGTTGCAGTACCTGCACGCCCTGGCGACCGGACGGGCGGACGGGTGGGACACCGTCGAGGCGCACCTGCTGGCTCCGCTGGTGTGGCTGGGCTACCTCGTCGCGTTCACCCTGCCGTTCCTGCTGTCCCGGCCGGCGGTGGTCGGACCGACCCCGTTCTGGCCGGCCCGTGCCAGGGCGCCCGTCGCGGCGGTCGCGGCGCTGGCGGCCCTGCTCGCGGTGGCGGTACTCGGTCCGGGGATCCCCGGGGCGTACACCCCGCTTCCGGTGGCGGAGCCGTCCCGCGCCACGGCGACGTCGCCCCCTGCGGGCGTCCCGCCAGTGCCCGACGCCACCCCGGGGCCCACGCGGTCCGTCGCGGGGCGCGACCCCGGTCGGCCGCTCACCCGCGCGGAGGCCCGCCGGGCGGCGGGCGCGGTCCGGGCGGTGCTGCCGCGGGGCTGGCAGGTCCGGCCCGACCGGGCTGCGGGCGGCGGCTCCCGGATCGACCCGCCGGCCTGCCGGCCCCTGGCCGAGGACTCCTACCTGGACCGGCTCGGCGAGGTCGAACGGGTCCGGGAGCGGGCCCGCTACGCCACGGTGCGCGGGCCCACCGCCACCGCGTCGACCGAGCTGGTGATCGAGGTCAGGTCGCATGCCGATCCGGTGCCCGCCGCGGTGCTCGCCGAGGCGGAGTCGGCGCGCCGGGCCTGCCCCCGCTTCACCCTTGGGGGTGCGGGCGGCTCGGCGGTGCGGTTCGCGGTCGACGCGCAGCCGCCACCCGCGCTGGGCGAGCAGTCCTGGCGGGTGGACTACCGGCTCAGCGCGGGCAGCGGGCGGGCCCGGATCACCGGGCGGTCGGCCTTCGTGATCGTCCGGGCGGGGCACAACCTGGTGACCGTCTACGCCAGCGCCATCGCGGAACCCTTGGAGGAGCGGCTGCTCGACGCGGCGGTCGGGGCCGCGGTGGCGGGACTGAGCGGCTGACCGACCTGGGCGGCGGTGCGCCAGCTCGCGGTCCGGTCCTCACGGTGCCCAGGGCGCGGCGACGTTCCAGGTGCTGTCCGCGCTCCAGAGGGTGGGCGTGTCGTACGCCGCGCCGCCGGCGCCGTTGCTGAGCCACACCTCCGAGTTGAAGTGGCGCAGGAACGAGCCCCGGAAGTTGTACGACTCCAGGGAGACCCCGCCGCCGGTCAGCCCGGTGCGGGCGCACCAGGTGGCGTCGGCGCGCATCAGCGCCGAGCCGTCGTTCGGCGAGTTGCGGACCCGGGACGCGGCGTGCCGGAGGTACTGCCCCGGGAAGTTGACCGACTCGAAGGAGTAGCAGTTGGCGTCGGCCAGCCCCGCCCGGATCGTGTAGGTGGCGTCGTTCTTGAGCAGCGCCGTGCTGCCCGGGTCGACGATCTCGGTGTAGGCGAGGCTGTCCTGGTGCCGCAGGTACCTCTGCGTGTGTCCGGGCGTGGTGACCTGCAACGACCGTCGCGTGTTCAGCGGCAGGGCGACCGGCTGGTTGTCGCCGAGCGACCTGGACGCGTCGATGAGCGACTGGTTGGCCGCCCGGACCCGGGACTCGACCATCTTGACGATCCGGCGGTCGTAGGTGAGGAAGCCGTTCAGCTCGCCTTCGACGTCGGTGATCTCGGTGTAGACCGAGGCGCTGAGGCCCTTGCCGAGCATCAGGTTCCGGGTGCCCTGCACCAGCCCGACGTACCGGTCGGTGAGGGCGGTGGAGTTCGGCTGCCACTCGTAGGCGAAGAAGCTGCCGTTGGGGCTGTACTCGTGCCCCGGCGTCCGCAGGCCCAGGCCGCCGAACTCGCCGAGCACCGCGACCCGGGTGGCCGACGGGCTCGGCGAGGCGGGCCCGAGGTACATGTGCCAGTCGTCGATGTCCCCGTTACCCGGGTCGCCGAGGGACTGGCAGCAGTTGTGGCCGCTGTGCACGTTCACCAGCCGGGTCGGGTCCTGGTTCTTCACGTTCTGGCCGACCCGCCGGGTGTCGGCGAGCGCGCGTTCGCCCCAGCCCTCGTTGTAGACGGTGTAGGCGACCACCGAGGGGGAGCTGCGGTGTTCGTCGACGATCTCCCTCGCCTCGGCCTCGAACTGTGCCTGCTGGGCGTTGTCGGCGTTGACGTCCTGCGCGGTGAGGGACGGGACGTCCTGCCACACCAGCAGGCCGAGGCGGTCGGCGTGGTAGAACCACCGCTGCGGTTCGACCTTGATGTGCTTGCGGACCATGTTGAACCCGAGGTCCTTGTGTTTTTGCAGGTCGAAGGCGAGTGCCGCGTCGGTGGGGGCGGTGTGGAGCCCGTCCGGCCAGTACCCCTGGTCGAGGGTGCCGGCCTGGAACACGAACTGGCCGTTGAGCTTCGGGCGCAGCACCCCGCCGACCATCCCGGTGGTGATCTCCCGCATGCCGAAGTAGTGCGTCGTCCGGTCCGCCTGGGCGCCGCCCGCGTTGCGCAGCGTCACCCGTAGGCCATAGAGGAACGGATCGTCCGGGGACCACCGGCGGGCGTTCGGCACCGGCACGCTGAAGTCGGTGAAGCCACCGGTGGCCGAGCCGACCAGCGTGCTCCCGTTCAACGCCTCGGCCAGCACGCTGTGTCCGGTGACGTTGCCCCGGGTGGACACCCGCACCCGTAGCGTGTTGGTGGACAGGTTCGGATACACGTCGACGCCGCTGATCGACGCGGTCGGCACCGGCTCCAACCAGACGGTCTGCCAGATGCCGGAGCTGGGGGTGTAGAAGATCCCACCCGGGGTCCTGGTCTGCTTGCCGATCGGGGGGAGGCTGCCGTTCTGCCGGCTGTCCGTCGGATCCCACACCTTCACCACGATCTCGTTCGTGCCGCCGTTGAGATGCGGCGTGACGTCGAACGTGAAGGCGTCGTAGCCCCCGGTGTGCCCGCCGACCTGCGCGCCGTTGACCCACACGGTGCTCTGCCAGTCGACCGCCCCGAAGTGCAGCAGGGTCCGGCGGCCGGACCAGTCGGCCGGCACGGTGAAGGTGCGTCGGTAGAACAGGTAGTGGCGGTTGTCGTTCGCGGCGCGCCGCACGCCGGACAGGGCGCTCTCCACCGGGAACGGCACGTTCACCCGCTCGGGGAGGTCCGTGCCGAACTGCGGGGCGTCGTCGGTGGCGGACTGGCGCAGTTGCCACTCGCCGTTGAGGTTCAGCCAGTCGGGCCGGGTCATCTGCGGCCGGGGGTACTCCGGCAGGGGCGTGCCCGTGAGGGCCTGGCTGGTCCACGGCGTGGTCAGCGGGGGCGTCTTCGCGGGCGCCGCCCGGGCCGGGGACACCGGCGTGAGCAGGGCGGCCAGCAGGGTGAGGGCGGCCGCCAGCGGCAGGGTGCGGATGCGGGCGCGACGTGTCATGCCGTCTCCGATGTGGACGGGTCGGCGCGGGCGCGGGGCCCGTGCGACGGACGGGGGTTCTTCAGGCCTGCGCGGGATGCGGGCCGGGGGCGGGGCGACCCGCGCGGTCGCCCCGCCCCGGGCGTACGGTCAGCTCGTCGGCTCGACCCAGATGTTGCGGTAGTGGACGTTGAGGCCCGGGTCGCCGTGGTCCTGCAGCCGGATCGGCCCCACCGAGGGTCCCTCCGGGGCGCCGTTGCCCGTGGGCCCGTTGATCACCGCGTTGTCGTGGACGGTGACGCCGTTCCACACGACCGTGACCCGGGCGTTCTCCGTCTTCACCCCGGCGCTGTCGAAGCGGGCCGCCCGGAAGGTGACGTCGTACGTCTGCCACGTCTCCGGCGCGCTGGCCGCGTTGACCGATGGCGCGATCTTTCCGTAGATGGCGCCGCCCTCGTCGTTGGCCGGGGTGGTGTCGCCGAAGGAGTCCAGGACCTGGAGCTCGTAGCGGTCCTGGAGGTAGATCCCGCTGTTGGCGCGGGCCTGACCGGTGACGTCCGGCGGGAGGTTGGGCAGCCAGAACTCGACGTGCAGCCGGAAGTCACCGAACGCGCGCCGGCTGCGGATGTCGCCGCCGAGGACCTCCACGCCGCCCTTGGCCAGCGGCCACGTGGCCGGGGTGCCGTTGGTGCTCTCGAAGTTGTCGAGGTGGGACCCGTCGAGGAGCGTGACGCGGCCGGTGTCGCCTGCGGGGCCGTGGGCCTCGAACTCGTAGACCCGGGCCGCGTTGTCGGAGGTGCTGGTGGCCTTGGTGACGTTCAGTCGGACGTATCTGGCCTGGGTGGGGGAGATGTCGTGGGTGGTGGTGTTGGCCGTGTTGGCGGTGACGGTCGTCGTGGTTGTCCAGGAGGTGCCGTTGGTGCTGATCTGGATGGTGAAGTCGCGGGTGTTCCAGGCGGTGTTCTCGCCGCCGGCGCCGGCGTGTCGTACGACGAAGCGGTTCACGCTGCGGGTGGTGCCCAGGTCGACCTGGAGCCACTTGGTGGTGCCCGTCGAACACCACTTGTCACCGTTCCCGCCGGACACGCTGCCGTTCACGGCCCTGGCCGGGCCCTCGGTGGCCGAGCAGGAACTGTCGGCCGTCGCCGCCCTGCCCAACGCGAGGTTGCCGGTCGCGGTCTGCCCGCCGTAGGCCTCGAACTCGTAGATCCGGGCCGCGTTGTCGGAGGTGCTGGTGGCCTTGGTGACGTTCAGTCGGACGTATCTGGCCTGGGTGGGGGAGATGTCGTGGGTGGTGGTGTTGGCCGTGTTGGCGGTGACGGTCGTCGTGGTCGTCCACGAGGTGCCGTTGGTGCTGGTCTGGATGGTGAAGTCGCGGGTGTTCCAGGCGGTGTTCTCGCCGCCGGCGCCCGCGTGTCGTACGACGAAGCGGTTCAGGCTCTGGTTGGCACCCAGGTCGACCTGCATCCACTTGGTCGCGCCCGTCGAACACCACTTGTCGAGGTTGCCGCTGGTGGTCGTCCCGTTGACGGCCCTGGCCGGGCCCTCGGTGGGCGAGCACGAGCTGTCGGCGGTCGCCGCCCTGCCGAGCGCGAGGTTCACGGGCGGCTGCTGACCCGGGATGGCGTTGAGCGTGTACCACACCTCGGTGCTCCAGAGCGACTGGCCGTTGCTCGCCGAGAAGGGCCGGGGCGAGCGGACGTGCACCACCCGGCCGGCCTTGAGGCCGTTGATCGCCAACGTGACGGTCTTCCCGTCAGCCGACAGGGTGGCCGAGGAGACCGACAGCGTCTCTTCGTCGATCTTCGGCCCGCCGTACGCGGCCGTCGCCACGTAGCGCCACTGCTTGACCCGGTACTTGCTGGCCAGCGCGGCGGCGGTCGTCGCCGACAGGGGCTGGGTGTACTCGATCTCGAAGCCGTTGGGCAGGGCCCGCATCGCCCGCATGTCGAAGTTGTTGCCGCCGTTGGGGCTGATCTTCTGCAGGCCGTAGCTGAGCTTGCCCTCCTGCCCCCAGTTGCCGCCGCCGTGCAGGCCGCCGGTGTAGATGGCGCCGTCGGGCCCGACGGACACCTCGGACACCCCCGCCTCCAGGCCCTGGGTCATCCGGAACAGCGCGCCCTGGTACTCGCCGTTGACCTTCTCCAGGTACGCGCGCTGGAGCCCGCCGTAGGTCACGTCGCCGATGAGCATCTGCCCGGCGAACGGGCCCTGGTTGAGCATGACGGGGGTGCTCGGCGAGTTGCCGATCTCGTTCTGCGGCAGCCAGAGGACCGGCGGGGTGACCGGGTTGTTGTCGAACGGGCCGGCCGGGTTCATGTAGTGGTTGAAGAAGCGGCCCTGCTTGACGTGCACGAGCTTCGACGACGGCAGCCAGCCGCCCTGGTTGTCGGTGACGAAGATGTCGCCCTCCGGGCCCCAGCCGATGCCGTGCGGGGTGCGCAGGCCGCCGGCCACGTAGTCGATCGCGCCGGTGCTCCGGTTCACCCTGATGGTCGTGCCCCGGTTCGGGGCCGGCTGCGGGTCGGTCGTGGCGCCGCCGTAGTTGATGGAGACCGAGAGGTTCAGGTAGAAGTAGCCGTCCCGGTACAGCAGGCCGAACCCGAACTCGTGGAAGTTGCTGCCGAACGGCCAGGTGGCCACGGTGCGGTACTGGTCGGTCACCCCGTCGCCGTTGGTGTCGTTGAGTTCGGTGAGCTTCGCCTTCTCCGAGACGTAGATCTTCCCGTCGACGATCTTGAGCCCCATCGGCTCCTGGAGCCCCGTGGCCACCCGTTGCCGGGTCACCTGGCCGGGGCTGGTGCTGCCGGTGACGTTGCCGAGGATCCAGACCTCGCCCACGGTGGTCAGGGAACCGCCCCAGGTGGCCACGGCCAGCCGGCCGTCGGGGAACCAGTCGAACCCGGTGACCTGCGGCTGGAAACCACTCGGGCGCAGGTCGGTCAGGGTGTAGTTCGGGTGCACCGACGTGAGCGGCAGCCCGTCGCCGGGGGAGTCGCCACTGGCCTCGCACTCCTTGCGGCCGGGCGCGGTCACCCGGACGACGCCGGCGTCGGTGCTCAGTGCCGAGTTGGGGACGGTCACGAACGTGCTGGAGCCCGGCGTACGCCACTGCAACGTGAGCTGCTGGCCGCCCGTACGCTCGAAGTGCTCGATGCGCAGGGAGTGGTATCCGGTGGTCAGGTCGACGGCGCCGTCCTTCGGTTCCGGGCCGTGCGCGCCGTCGTGGTCGACGATCAGCGTGTCGTCGATCAGCAGGCGGGAGCCGTCGTCGCTGATGAGCCGGAAGGTGTAGCTGCCGGCCTGGGTGATGTTGACGTTGCCGAGGACGTGGACCAGGAAGTGGTCCTCGATGCCGAAGTCGGCCGCGCTCGTCCAGTCGACCGTCGGCATGAGCTTGTCGACGTTCGGTGTCTGGCCGGCCTTCAGGGTGCAGAGGTTGTTGAGCGGCACCTGCAGGTCGAAGACGCGCAGGGTGACACCGGGTTCCTGCGGCGGCGGAGCCGCACCCGCGCTCGGCGGGGACAGCCACAGGCCGGCGAGGGCGACGACAACGGTGAAGGCGCTTGCGAGGGGCACGCGTGCTCGTCGGGACGATCCGAGCATTCTTCTCCTCCAGGGGAGCGGGACAACGACGTACGTCGTCGCGCGGCGCTCGGGCTCAGCGGCGGGCCCGGACATCGAACGGACATCGTTGTCATGTCCTGATGGTTGGCCTGGCACGCCGCTGCCTGGTGAGGGCAACACTATGATTCTTAAATCTAAATGTCTAGATGTTTGTGCGAGATCGTCTGAACTTTCGTCCGGACGGTCAAAAGTCGGCAACGCCGTGCGACGCCACCGGGGCCCGGCCCCGGTGGCGTCGCACGGGGTGGCCCCGCCCGCTCCCGCCCGGTTACCGGCGGGCGGCGTCGACGCCGTACGGGGCGACGAAGACCTTGTCGGCCTGGCCGACGGCCTGGGCCTCGAGCGCCTGCGAGACCTTCTCCAACGGGAAGAACGCCGGCCGCAGCCGGTCCAGACCGAGCGTCGGCAGCATGCCCACGGCGCGGTGATGGGTGTACGGGTTGATGACCGCCCCCACGATGGTCAGCTCACGCGCGAAGACCTCGTTGGGGCGTACCCGGGCCTCCTCGTCCGGCCGGGCGACACCGAAGACCAGGATCCGGCCGCCGCGGCTGGCCATGCCGATCGCGGACTCCAGCAGGCGCGCCGAGCCGACGGCGTCGACGACGTACGGGAAGCCCAGGCCGTCGGTCAGGGCCCGGGCCGCCGCCTCGCTGGCCGGGTCGGTCGGATCGAGGGCGGCGTCGGCTCCCATGCGCAGCGCGAGGTCGCGGCGGTCCGGGCGGGGATCCATGACGACGACGGGGGCGAGCCCCCGGGAGCGGGCCAGCGCCACCATCATCGCCCCCGCCGGGCCCGCGCCGTAGATGAGCACGGGCAGGCCGGAGCGGGGCGCGAGCTGGTCCATGCCGTGGATGCAGCACGCGAGCGGCTCGGTGAGGGCGCCGATCCACGGTGGGGTGTCCGGGGGCAGCCGGTAGGCGATCCGTGCCGGCACGACCATGCGTTCGGTCATCCCGCCGTCGAGCCGTACGCCGTAGCCCCGCTTGGCGTCGCAGAGGTGTTCCTGCCCCAGCCGGCAGTACGCGCAGGCGGTGCAGTAGTCGTGGGGCTCGACGGTCACGAGGTCGCCGGGCGCGAGCCGGTCGACCCCGGGGCCGACCTCCCGCACCCGTCCGCAGACCTCGTGGCCCAGCACGACCGGGCGGGCCGCCGGGAAGCTGCCGCCGACGATGTGGCCGTCCGTGCCGCAGACCCCGACGGCCAGGGGCTCGATGGCCACCTCGCCGGGGCCCGGGGCGCGCTCGGGCAGCTGCTCGACGCGTACGTCGCCCGGACCGTGGCACCGGACGGCGGCGATCGTGCGGGCTTCAGTAAGCGGCACGAAGCAGCTCCTTGAGTCGGCGGATGTGCGCCCGGGCGGCCTCACCCGCGGCGTCGGGGTCACCCGAGCAGAGCGCCTCGAAGATGGCCTGGTGGTCGGCGACGGCCTGGGCCATGCCGCCGGTGAGGCTGGTCGAGCGCATCGCGATCAGGACCCGACTCTGGACGCCGTCGAGCATCCGGGTCAGCACCGGGCTCTGCGCGGCCTGCCGGATCTCCCGGTGGAACGCGGCGTCGAGCTCGATGTGGCGGGCGAAGTCGCCGTCCGCCGCGACCTGCCGGTGCTCGGTGATCAGGGCGAGCAGGCGGCGGCGCAGCGCCGGGCTGTACCGCTGCGCCGCCAGCCGGGCCACCGCCCACTCCAGAGCCTCGCGGGCCTCGTAGAGGCTGACCAGCTCCTCGCCCTCGATGCGGGCGACGACCGCGCCGCGGTTGAGGGTCTCGCGCGCCAGCTCGTCCTGCACCAGGCGGATCACCGCGTCGCGCACGGGGCTGCGGCTCACCCGGAACTCCTCGGCCAACGCCGGGACGCTCAGCCGGGTGCCGGGCCGCAGCTCGCCGGAGATGATCCGGTCGCGCAGCGTCCGGTAGAGCAGCTCGCCGACCCGCTCACCGGTGTGCGGGTCCGCCTCCTGCGCGGGCGCGGTGGCGGGCGCCGGCAGCGTCGCGGCGGGGGGCCGGGGCGGGGCAGGTGGCGTCACTGGTGTCCTCACTCGTGCGGCTCGGGCCCGACCGGCACCGCGGCGAGGAACGCGGCGGCGAATCCGCGATAGTTCGCGGCGACCGCCGCCACCGCCTGAGGGCGGGCCAGGTCCCCGGCGAGCAGCCCGCGCAGCGCGTCCCACCAGATGCTACGCCCGATAGCGAAGCCGGTGAATCCGGCGGCGGCGGCGTCGGCGAGCCACCCCTCGACCCGCGCCGCCGGCGCGTTGGCGCCGAGCAGGATGCACTCGCCGCCGGCCTCGGCCGCGATCCGGGCCGCGGTGCGGTAGTGCTCCTGCCGGTCGAGGTGCTCCAGCTTCCAGACGTCCACCGGCACCTCGTCGAGCAGCTCGGTCATCGCGCGGTGCACCAGCGCGGGACGCAGTTCCCGCTCGAACCGTCCCGGGTCGCCGCCGACGGCGTCGAGCTGCGCGGGCGTGGGCGGCACGAGCAGCTCGAACAGGAAACGGCCACCGGTGTCGCGGACCGTCGTGGACACCTCGGCCAGCCGGGCGCGCTGGACGCGGTTGCCGTCGACGTCGCCCTCGACGTTGTAGCGGACCAGGACCTTGGGCAGCTCCGGTCCGTGGTGCTCCAGGTGGGACCTGAGGTCGGCCGGCTCGGTCTCGTAGATCTCGCAACCACCGCGTTCGAGCGGCATGCTCACGGTCACCCCGTTGGCGTGGGCCCGCTCGGCCACACCGGGGCCGAGCGTCGCGTCGACGAGGATGCCGGCGTGCGCGGCGAGCCTCGGCTCGTCCGCGAGCGCCGCGAGGAGACCCTCCACCACCATGTGCTTGCCGTCGGCGATCGCCGCGCGTTGGCCGCGCGTGGCGGTGCCGGTGTGGCCGTAGAGCGCCTGGGTGAGCCAGGGACGCTGGTCGACCGCGAGGATGAGCAGGTGCTGCGGCTGGTTCATGAGGCGTCCTCCGACACGATGCAGGGTTTGAAGTAGTCGCCGGCGACGAAGCGGGCGAAGGCGTCCGGCAGCTCGGCGAGGGTCACCGGCACCGTCAGCCGGTCCCGCAGCGCGGCGCCGTGGCCGCGCAGCAGGTCCCAGTTCGCCTCGACCTCGCTGGTGGGGAAGTAGAAGGAACGCACCGTGTAGCAGTCGGTGCGCCGCCAGCGGGGCGTCGCGGGCATCGTGTAGGGCTCGTCGGACTCGCCGAGGGCGATCACCGCGCCGCCGGGCGCGACCACCCGCTGCGCGGTCTCCCGGGCCGCCGCGGCGCCGCTGACCTCGACCACGAGGTCGTACTGGTTCTCCGCCGCCAGGTCGCCGGCGGCCCGGGCGCCCAGCTCGACGGCCGTGGCGAGGCGACCCTCGTGCGGGTCGAAGGCGTCCACCTCGCCGACGCCGAAGGCGCCCGCCACGGCGACGACCCCGAGGCCCAACGGGCCGGCGCCGATGACCAGCGCCCGGTCGACGCCGTCGGGCTGGGTGCGCTGCCACAGGCGCAGGGCGTGCGCGGCGGTGCCCACGGTGTCCAGACCCAGCACCGCCGTGTCCAGCGGCACGTCGTCGGGCACCGGCAGCAGGCAGCGGGCCGGCACGTCGACGTGCTCGGCGAACCCGCCGTCGCGCTGCCAGCCGATCAGCTCCCGCAGGTGCAGGCACTGGTTGGTGCGGCCGGCGGCGCAGCGCCGGCACGTACCGCAGAAGACCGGGATGTAGACGATGCCGCGGGTCCCGACGGGCACGGTGACGTCCGCGCCGACGTCGACCACGGTGCCGGCGATCTCGTGCCCCGGCACCACGGGTGAGCCCGACCGCAGCAGCCGCTTGTCCGAGCCGCAGAGGGCGCAGACGTCGACGCGTACGCGTACCTGCCCGTTCGCGACCGGGCCGAGCGTGGCCCGCTCGAAGTCGATCCGTCCGTCGCCCAGGAAGCGGGCACGGACACTGGTGGTCGTCACTTGACGGCACCTCCGGTGATTCCACGCACCAGCCACCGCTGCGCGAAGATCGTCAGCAGTAGGGCCGGCGCTGAGATGAGCGTGCTGGCGGCCATCAGACCGCCGAAGTCGTTCGATCCCTGGCCGATGAAGTTGAAGGCGATGACCGTCAGCGGCAGCGTCTGGTCGTTGGCGAGCGCCAGGGCGAACAGGAAGTAGTTCCAGGAGAAGACGAAGCTGAGCGTGAGTGCCACCGAGACGCCGGGCATGGCGAGCGGCAGCACCACCATGCGGAACCGCTGCCAGGTGGAGGCGCCGTCGATGAGCGTCGACTCCTCGATGCTGATCGGGATCTCCTCGAAGAACGGGATCAGCAGCCAGATGCACAGCGGCAGCGTGACGATCAAATGCGCCACGATGAGCAGGGCGTAGTTGAGCCCCGTGTTCGACGGGGCGTCGATCCGGATGGAGAGCACGAACAGCGGCAGCACGAACAGCACACCGGGTGCCATCCGGGCGAGCAACGTCACGAAGCCCAACGTGTTCAGTTGCCGCCGGACGATCACGTACGCGGCCGGTGCGCCAAGCACCAGGCCGAGCAGGGTGGAGCCGCCGGCCACGATGAAGCTGTTGACGATGTAGCGGCCGAACTCGAACCGCTCGAACAGGTTGGTGAAGTTCTCCAGCGTCAGCGGCGAGGCCACGTCGAACAGGGAGCCGGTGATGTCGACGTTGCGCCGCAGCGACGACCAGAGCATGAACAGCACCGGGCCGAAGAAGACCACGGCGAACAGGAAGTACGCGGTGTAGACGCCGACCAGCCGCTTGCCCGCGCTCATTTCGCGGCCCTCCTTCGGACCAGGGTGAAGACGGTGGCGATCAGTACGACGAGCACCAGCAGGGCGATCTGCAGGGCGGCGGCGTAGCTGGGCGCCTGGTTGATGAACGCCTCGTTGTAGCCGTACACGTTGAGGGTGTTCGTCGAGTCGACCGGCCCGCCCTGGGTCATGATGTAGATGGTGTCGAAGAAGCGGACCAGGTCGACGGTGCGCAGCAGCATCGCGACGATGAGCACCGGCCGCAGCAGGGGCAGACCGATGTTCCACGCGGTACGCCAGCCGCTCGCCCCGTCGATGGCCGCCGCCTCGAACGGCTCCTCCGGCAACGACCGGATGCCGGCGGAGATGATCAGCGCCATGAACGGCGTCCACTGCCAGATGTCCACGAGCGCGATGGACCAGGGCGCGATGGACGGGTCACCGAGCCAGACCACGGGGTCGATCCCGATGACGGCCAGCAGTTCGTTGGCCGCCCCCAGCGACGGATCCATGATCAGCAGCCAGAGCAGGCCGACCGCCACCGACGCGGTGATCGCCGGGATGAGCATCATGCCCTGGAAGACGCGCCGGCCGGGCACGTCCAGGCTCATCACGTAGCCGAGCGCGAGTCCCAGCACGGTCTCCACGGCGAGGCACACCACGAAGAGGAAGAGCGTGACCTTCAGGGAGTTGTAGAACGCCGGGTTGGCGAACATCTGGGCGTAGTTGTCGAACCCGAGGAAGCCCGTGTTCGTGCCGTCGGACTGCCGGTCGGTCACCGACAACCAGACGGTGTACGCGATCGGCAGCAGGACCAGCAGGGCGGTGACCACGGCGGCCGGCACCACGAAGGGCCAGATCCCCCGGGCGGTCGGATGCACCGTCCTTCTCGGCCGGCGCCCCGCCCCCCGCCCCGCCGTGCTGGCGGGGCGGGGGCCGGTCGGGCGTTTCGTCGTCGTGTCGGTGCTCATGAGGCTCCTACTCGCTGTTCTTCGCCAGCAGCGGGGTGAGGCCGTCCTGGATCTGCTTGGCCGCGTCCGCGGCGCTCGCCCGGCCGAGGATCACGGTGCCCACCGCGTCGCCGATGACCTTGCGCATCTCGGGGGCCGCGACACCCACCGGCCCGACCTCGGTGTCACCGTCGGTCTGCGCCTTCGTCAGCGCCGCGTTCCACTGCTTGAGCGTCTCGGTGCTGAGCGTGGCGGTGTAGGCGGGGTCCTGGCTGACCGAGGTGCGCGGCGGGGCGATGCCGGACTTGGTGAGCTCCAGCTGCGTCTTCGCGCTGGTGGCCCACTGCACGAACTTCCACGCCGCGTCCTTGTTCTTCGAGAACGAGGAGACCGACAGGCCCCAGGACAGCACGGTGGTCTTGGAACCGGCGGCGCCGGCCGGGAAGTCGAGGACGCCGATCTTGTCCGCGATCTTGGAGGTCTTGGGGTCGACGATGCTGCTGACCTCGTTGCTCGACTCCAGCTCCATGGCGGCGTTGCCGGCGGCGAACAGGGCCGAGGACTGGGTGAAGGTGTTGTTCACGACGCCGGGCGGGCCGTACTCGCGGGCCAGGGTGGCGTAGCGGTCGATCGCCTCGATCGCCTTGGGGTCGTCGAAGTTGGGCGTGCCGTCGGGCTTGGTCCAGCTCACGCCCTGCGAGTGCAGGAACGGGCCGAAGGTGAACGGCAGCGCCGCGGACTGCCCGCGCAACGCGATCGGGGTGACGCTGCCGCCGGACTTCTGCTTGATCGTCTCGGCGGCGGTGGTCAGCTCGTCGAGCGTCTTCGGCGGCGTGACGCCGTACTTGTCGAACAGGTCGGTGCGGTAGTACAGCACCACGCCCTCGACGTTGATCGGCGCGGCGATCAGCTTGTCGTCCACGGTCATGCCGGCCCGTACGGCGGCCGGGAAGTCGTCGACGTCGTAGTCCGCCCCCGCCTTGCCGACGTGGTCGTCCAGCGGCTCGTAGTAGTTGGACTTGGCGAACTGGGGGCCCTCACGGGAGGGCAGCGTCATGAACACGTCCATCGAGGCACTGCGCGACTGGAGGTTGAGCTGCACCTTGTCGCGCATCTGCTGCTCGGCGAACGTCTGGACCTTCACCGTGACGCCCGACTCCTTCTCGAAGTCGTCGATCAACGGCTCGATCGCCCGCTGCCAGGGGTGGTTCGACATGATCAGGTTGATCTCGTTGGCGGAGCCGGCGGAGTCCGAGCCGCAGCCGGCGGTGAGTCCGCCGACCAGGGCCAGGGCGAGCGCCGCGCTCAGGTACCTGTGCCGCATGTGCCTGCCTTTCGATGGAGGGGTCACTCAGGCGATGAGAGGGGTGAGCCAGTCGTGGAAGTCGCCGAGGTCGGCGGGGTCGGTCGTGCGCCACGGCGCGGGTACCGGTCGGGTGTGGCCGGCCACCTGGGCCAGTGGCACCGGGTCGTACCCGGCGGCGTAGGGGTCGGTGCCGACGCGGTGCAGGCCGACCATGAGTCCGCTGCGCCCGTCCGCGAGCAGCCGCGCGGCGTGCCGTCCGGCCTCGGTCGCCTCCCGGCGGTCGACGTCGCCGGCCAGGGCGCCGGCCGAGCGCTGCACCATGCCGAGGACCTCGCCGCGGGCGGCGACCCCGAGTTCGGCGGTGACCAGCGCGGCGAGCCGGCGGGACACCCCGCCCAGCAGGATCCTGGTGTGGTTGGCCGCCTCGAAGGGCTCGTCGGTCAGCTCGCGGGCGGCGCCCTCGCTGGTCACCACGAACGCGCGGCCGTGCGCGTGCAGGGCGTCGTCGACCTGGCGCAGGAAGTCCGCCCGGTCGAACGGCACCTCCGGCAGCAGGACGAGGTGCGGTGCGTGTGCCGGGTCCTCCCGGTGCCACGTCGCGGCCAGCGCCAGCCAGCCCACCGACCGGCCCAGGGTCTCCACGATGCGTACCGGCTCGATCGCCCGCATGGCCGCGTGGTCGCGGGCGAGGTCGGGCACGACCCGGGTCAGGTAGCGCGCGGCGGAGCCGAATCCCGGGCAGTGGTCGACGCCGACCAGGTCGTTGTCGACGGTCTTGGGGATGCCCGCGGTGCACAGGGGCAACCCGGCCTGCTCGGCGCGTTCGGTGAGGGCCCGCAGCAGCGCCATCGTGCCGTTGCCGCCGATCAGCGCGACCCCCTCGACGCGGTGCTCGGCGAGCGTCGCGACCGCCGCGTCGAGGTCGTCGCCGGTGACCGCCCGGCGACCGGCGCCGAGCCAGGACCCGCCGCGGTGGGTCCAGGCTGGCGGGACGTCGGCGAGGGTGACCGGGGTGAGCCGGCCGTCGACGAGACCGTCGGGGCCCCCGCGCAGGGCGAGGACCTCGTGTCCCTCGGCGCCCTCCAGGAAGCCGCGCAGGCTCGCGTTGACGACGGCGGTCGGCGCGCCGGTCTGGCCGATGAGCAGGCGCATGACGCTCAGGCCCCCACCGGGCGGGAGGCGACACTGAGGTGGGTCTGGAACGCCTCCAGGCCCGGCCGGCCGCCCTCGTAGCCGACGCCCGAGTCACCGAGCCCGCCGAACGGCACCCACGGCGTGTTCGGCGTGCCCGTGTTGATCCCGACGATGCCGGCGCGCAGCCGGTCGGCGACCGCCCGCGCGGCGTCCAGGTCGGTGCCGCACACGTAGCCGGCGAGCCCGTAGCCCGTGGCGTGGTGCACCGCCAACGCCGCGTCGAGGTCGTCGTAGACGTGCACCGGCGCGACCGGTCCGAAGATCTCACCGGTCATGGCGCGGCTGTCCACGGGCGCGTCGAGCAGCACCGTCGGGGCGGCGTAGTGCCCGGCGGACGGCGCCGCGCCGTGCGGCGCGACGGCACGGGCGCCCCGGGCGACGGCCTCGTCGACCAGGGCGGCCATGCGCGCCGGGTCGCCCGCCGGGGCGAGCGGGCCGATGTCGGTGCCGGGGTCCCGGGGATCGCCGACGCGCAGGGCGCGGGTGGCCTCGACGAACGCCTCGACGAACTCCCCGGCCACCTCCCGGGCGACCAGGATCTGGTTGGCCGCGATGCAGGACTGGCCGTTGTTGCGGTACTTGGCGACCATCAGGGTCTGCGCCGCGGCCTGCGGGTCGGCGTCCGGGAGGACGACGAACGGCGCGCAGCCGCCCAACTCCATCACCGTACGCAGGAACCGCGGCGCCGCCTCGGTGGCCACCAGGCGACCGACCCGGGTCGAACCGGTGAACGAGACCGCCCGCACCGCCGGCGCCGCGAGCCACGGGGAGACGACGTCGGCCGGGGTGCCGAGGACGGTGCCGAGCACCCCGTCGGGCAGGTGCCGCTCGCACACCGCGGCGAGCACCATCGACGACAGCGGAGCCAGCTCCGAGGGCTTGAACAGCACCGGGCAGCCCGCGGCGAGTGCCGGTGCGATTTTCCGGGCGGGGATGGAGACCGGGAAGTTCCACGGGGTGAGTACGGCCGCGACCCCGACCGGCCGGACCGCGACCCGGTGCTCGTGCTGTGGCACCACCGTCAGCCGCTGCTCCTCCTGCCGTCCGACGAGGTCGGCCATGACCCGGAAGTAGGTCACGGTCAGCCCCAGCTCGGCGGTGGACTCGGCGAGCCGTTTGCCGGTCTCCCGGGTGATCAGTTCGGCCCAGTCCGGGCGGGTCGCCAGGGCCTCGATGTCGTCGGCGATGGCCCGCAGGGCCGCGGCGCGCTCCGCCACCGGGGTGGCCGCCCAGGCCGGCAGCGCGGCGGTGGCGGCGGCGAGCGCGCGGGCGGCGTCGGCCGAGCCGCCGGTGCTGACCTCGGCGAAGGCCGTCCCGGTGGACGGGTCGACGACGGGCAGGGTGGGCGCCCCCGTGACGGCGCCCGGGGCCGCCCGGCCGCCGATGCGCACCGCGCTCGGGGTTGCCAGGACCTCGTCGACGATCGGGGAATCGGTCACGACAGCTGCTCCTCGTACGGCTCGAGCTGGTCCGGATCGAGGTCGATACCGAGACCGGGGCGGTTGGGCACGGTGACCGTGCCGTGGGCGGTCAGGAACTCGTCGGCGGCTTGGCGCAGCGGGTTGGACCGGACGTCCCACTCGACGAGGGACGTCGCCGGGCTGCTGGCGGCCACCTGCACGGTCGCGGCGGTCGCGATCGCGCCGTTGTACAGATGCGGGTTGACGGTCTTGCCGGCGGCCTCGGCGGCCCGGAGCACCGTCAGGTACTCGCTGATCCCACCGACCTTGGTGAGGTCCGGTTGCACGATGGTGACCCCGCTGCCCCGCAGGTACGGGGTGAAGGCCGCGGCGCCGTAGAGGTTCTCGCCGGTGGCCAGGGGCATGCCGGTGCGGGTGCCGAGTTCGTCGAGTTCCTCCGGCCGGTCGCCGGCGAGCGGCTCCTCGACCCAGGCGACACCCAGGTCGGCCAGCGCCGGCAGCATCCGCAGCGCCTCGGGCAACGACCACGCCTGGTTGGCGTCGGCGAAGATCTGCGCCCCGTCGCCGAGGACGCGCCGCGTGGTGCGGACGTTGTCCAGGTCCCGGTCCCGGCCGAAGCCGACCTTGACCTTCACGGCGGTCAGCCCGAGCGCCCCGCAGTGCGCCGCGGTCTCGGCGACCCCGGCGGGGCCGAGGCTGGAGCCGTAGACGGGCAGTTCGGTGCGGGGGTGCGTGGTGAGCAGCGACGCCAGGCTCCGCCCCGCGTGCCGGGCGGCCAGGTCCCACAGCGCGATGTCGACCGCGCTCACCGCCTGGTGGATCGGGCCGGGCGCACCCCACTGGCGGCCCAGCGGACCCAGCTTCGCCATCAGCGCCCGCTGCGCGTCGGCGGGGTCGGCCGGCCGCGTGCCGAGCAGCAGTGGCGTCACGCCCTCCCTGATCGTGGCGATGCGCTCGCGCCAGGCCCAGGACGGGTAGTTGGCCCAGCTCTCGCCGACGCCGATCGAACCGTCGGCCAGCTCGACCTCGACCAGCACCATCACCCGGTGGGTCAGGGGGGCGAAGGACATCGCGATCTGCTCGGCGGGCCGGGCGCGGAACACCCGGCACCGCACGTCGGCGACGGGGACGTCGGGCAGCCGCACGGCGCCCACCGAGGGGCCGGCCTTTCCGGCCGCGGGGGCGGCCTGGTCGACCACGTCCGGGGCGTGCTGCAGATCTCCGCTGAGTCCCATGAGGCCTCTCTCACACTTGTGAAGAACTGCATGCAGTTCTAGCCGGCGTTCATCCGCCCGTCAAGGGCTGGAAACAAACTGGGTCGTCCCGGTGACCGGCGGTGGCGGGCGAAAAAGGACGACGCGCCCCGCAACGGGACGTGTCGCCGCGGTGGTGCTGGTGGGCTACCCGGACCGCCGGGCCCGCCGCAGGGCTACGCGGACGGCAGGGCCCGCCGCTGGGCTAGCTGGACGGCCGGGCATGCCGCTGGGCTACCGGGACGGCAGGGCCCGCCGCAGGGCGTCGTGACACCCGGTGCCGCCCGCCGGACCGGCGGCCGGTGGCGGAGTGGGCCGGAAAAGTCAGGCGGTGATGACGCGGATGCCGTTGCGCCGCACCGTCGTCGCGACCGGCTCGGGCAGGGGCGCGTCGACGACCACGCTGTCGATCCGGTCGAGCCCGCAGACCTGCACCGGGGCGGTGGCGGTCAGCTTGCTCGCGTCGACCACCAGGACGATCTCGTCGGCGATCTCCATCAGGGCGTGCTTGGCGCTGAGCTCGATCTCCGAGCGCACGTAGACCCCGCGCTCGTCGACGGCGCCGGCGCCGAGGAAGAGCATCCGGATCCGCAGGCGGCGGGTCAGGTCCAGGGCCGCGAAGCCGACCAGCGCCTGGTTGTCGTGCAGCAGCTCGCCGCCGATCCCGATGACGCGGGCGCGCGGACGCGACAGCATGTGCCCCAGCACCGGCACCGAGTGGGTGACCACGCATCCCTCGAACTCGGCGGGCAGGGCGTGGGCCACCTCGGCGGCCGTGGTCCCGCTGTCGATGCCGATGGTGTCGCCGGGCTGCACCAGGGCGGCGGCGGCCGCCCCGATCGCGAGTTTGGCCTGCGTGTGGGTCTGCGCCCGGGAGGCGAAGCCGGGGCCGGCCACACCGCCGGGCGGCAGGCTGACACCGCCGTGCACGAGGGTCACCTCGTGGGACTCGGCGAGCTGGCGCAGGTCGCGGCGGACGGTCATCTGCGAGACGCCGAGCTGGGCGCTGAGCTCCGCCACGGAGAGGAAGCCCGCCCGCCGCAGCGCGGCCATGATCTGCGTGCGGCGCCGGGGGGCGCTCTCGTAACGGGACGTCTGCACGCTCACGCCGGGCCCTCCTGCCGGATGTCACCCCACGGGGCTCGGTGGAGAGTTTAGAGCAACCGAGGGATGTTATTTTTCTACCATCCGATGGTACGTTGCCAACGTCCTTTGGTAATCCCGGGAGGTACCCCATGACCGTCGCCACCGTGTCGCCCACCGTTCTGGCCCGCCCCTCCGGCGGCTACGCCATGCTCGCCGTCGACCAGCGGGAGGCCCTGCGGGCGATGTTCGCCGCCCACCAGAGCCAGCCGGTGACCGACGAGCAGATCACCGCCTTCAAGGTCGCGGCGGCCCGCGCGCTGAGCCCCCACGCCTCGGCGATCCTCGTCGACAAGCAGTTCGGCTGGGACGCCGTCATCGCCGAGGAGGCCGTCGCCGCCGAGTGCGCCCTGATCGCCGCCGCCGACCGCTTCACCGCCAGCGCCACCGAGTTCGTCGCCGACGTCGCCATCGACGACGACGTCGACCCCGCCGCCGTACGCGCCCAGGGCGCCAAGGCGCTCAAGCTGCTCGTGCTCTGGCGCCCCGACGAGGACCCCGCCCCCCGGATCGCCCTGGTGACGGACTTCGTGCGGCGGTGCCGCGACAACGGACTCGTCAGCATCATCGAGCCGGTGTCCCGCGCTCCCCGCCAGGGCGGCGCCTTCGACCACGACGCCGGCATCCTCGCCGCCGCCAGGGAACTCGGCTCGCTCGGCGCCGACCTCTACAAGGCCGAGGTCCCCACCGCCGGGCAGGGCACCCCGGCGGAGATCGTCGCCGGCTGCTCCCGGCTGAGCGAGTCCATCGCCGGGCCCTGGGTGGTGCTGTCGTCGGGCGTACCCGCCGAACTCTTCCCCGACGCCGTCCGCCTCGCCTGCCAGGCCGGGGCGTCGGGCTTCCTGGCGGGCCGGGCGATCTGGGCGTCGGTCGTCGGCAGCCCGACGATGGCCGACGACCTGCGGACCATCTCCGTGGATCGGCTGCGCCGCCTCTGCGACGTGGTTGACGACGCCGTGTCCCGCTGACGGTGGCCCTCCTCGGCGCCGCCCTCGCGGTGGTGGCGGTCGCCCTCGGGGCGGCCATGCAGCGGGTCACCGGGCTCGGCTTCGCGCTGGTCGCGGCGCCGTTCCTGGTCATCATCCTCGGCCCGTTCACCGGTGTCGTGCTGGCGAACCTGCTCTCCGCCGCGATCAACCTCGTCGTCCTGGCCTCGACCTTCCGGGCCCTGCACCGCAGGTTGGCCGTGGAGATGATCGTCGGCGTCGTGGTCGCCGTCCCCCTCGGCGCCTGGGTGGTGGCGTCCCTGCCCGGTCCGCTGCTGCTCATCGGCGTCGGCTCGATCACGGCGATCTCCGTCGCCTGGGTCGCCCGGGGCAACCCGCTGCGGTTCCTCCGTAGCCGTGGCGGGCCGGTGCTGTCGGGCTTCACCTCGGGGTTCTTCAACACCACCGCGGGCACCGGCGGGCCGCCCCTGGCCGTCTACGCGGTGAGCACCGACTGGGGCCAGCGCAGCTTCGTGCCGACCGTGCAGGTCGTCGGCCTGGTCACCAACGTGCTGTCGCTGGCCGCCAAGGGCACGCCGGCGCTGTCCTGGCCCCTGCTGCTGGCCTGCGCCGTGGCGATGACCGTCGGCATCGCCGGAGGTCAGGTGCTGTCCCGCTGGCTGCCGGAGGAGCGGGCCCGAGGATCGGTCATCGGGCTGGCCTTGATCGGCAGCGTCATCGCCGTCGGAAAGGGAGTGACCGCCCTGTGGTAGTCGACACGGACGACGAGACCTCCTCGCGGACGCCCGGGCGACGCCGGTGGCCCGGCCGGGTCTTCGACCGGGGCGTCGATCCCGACCCCCGGTTCAGCCTCGCCAACGAGCGCACCTTCCTGGCCTGGATCCGTACGTCGCTGGCGCTCTTCGCGGCCGGGATCGCCCTGGAGGCGCTGGCCCTGCCCATCGCGCCCGGGCTGCGCCGCGCCGCAGCCGTCGTGCTGATCGTGCTCGGCGCCGCGGCCCCGGTGCAGGCGTGGATCGGCTGGCTGCGTACGGAGGCGGCGCTGCGCCTCGGTCGGAGCCTGCCGCCACCCGCGCTGGCGATGCCGCTCGGCCTGGGCCTGGTCCTGGCAGCCGGCCTGATCCTGGTCGGCCTCGTCCGGTGAGCCGTGCCGCCGCACCCCGCGACGGGGACCGCCCGGCGTCGGCGGGTCCACCCGGGACACCCCCTCGCCTGGACGGCGACCCCGGCCTGCAACTGGAGCGGACCATGCTGGCCTGGCGGCGCACGGCGGCGGCGTTCCTGGTGGCCGGTGCCGTCGGCGCGCGACTGCTCACCCCGCTGCTCGGCGGCTGGGCCTATCCGGCCGTGGCGGCACCGGCGCTGTGCGTGGGCGCGCTCGCCCTCGCCAGGTGCGTCCCACCGCGCCGCCCTACTGGGCGGCGACCGGCCACGACGGCGCGCGGGAAGTCGATGCCACCGGGTCCGACGGTCGTCACCCCGGGGGCGGGCCGGATGGCCGGCGTCGCGGCCCTGACCTGCCTCCTCGGCCTCGCCGCGGCGGCGACCGTGCTGACCGCCACGACGCCGCCGTCGACCCCCTGACCGTGCGAACTGCGGCGACCGCGTCGAGGTGGCCGTACCAGAACTGGGGGAGGCGCGTCGTCCGGGCAACACCTAGTCTCGGGCGTATGGCGAGGTACTACGACGTGCACCCGGACAACCCGCAGCCCCGGGTCCTCCGGCAGGTCGTCGACCTGATCCGCAGCGGCGGCTTGATCGCCTACCCGACGGACTCGTGCTTCGCGTTCGGTTGTCAGCCGGGCAACCGGTCCGGTCTGGATCGGATCCGGGAGATCCGTCGGCTGGACGAACGGCATCACTTCACTTTGGTGTGCCGTGACTTCGCCCAACTCGGCCAGTTCGTGCAGGTCAGCAACTCGGTTTTCCGGATGGTGAAGGCGTGCACCCCGGGCAGCTACACCTTTATCCTGCCGGCGACCCGCGAGGTGCCGCGCCGGCTGCTGCACCCCAGGAAGCGCACCGTGGGCGTACGGGTCCCCAGGCACACGGTCGTCCAGGCGCTGCTGGCCGAGCTCGGCGAGCCGTTGGTGTCGAGCACCCTGATGCTGCCTGGCGAGGACGAGCCGATGACCCAGGGGTGGGAGATCAAGGAACGGCTGGACCATCTCCTCGACGCGGTGATCGACGCTGGCGACTGTGGAAAGGAACCGACCACCGTGGTCGACCTGTCGCAACCTGAGCCCGAGATCCTGCGCTACGGGGCCGGAGACCCGGGCTGCTTCGAGTAGCCGCATCGTTGGGGCGACGGTCGTTCGGGACGCGGGCGCGGGTTGCCCACGGTCACCTACCGCTTGCGGTTAGTCACCGGACATCTCTCGACGGAATTTAGGAACGACTGTTCTTGACTGTTCGTTCCTAAACCCGCTACCGTGGTTGACATGGGAAGACCACGCGGGTTCGACGAGGAACAGGCTGTTCAGGCGGCTGTGGAGGTGTTTGCCGACCAGGGCTACGACGGCACGTCCGTCGATGACCTGGTGGCCAAACTCGGCGTCCATCGCAACAGCCTGTACAAGACTTTCGGCAGCAAGCGTGGGCTCTACACAAGGGCGCTGCGCTGGCACGTGGAGCACCAGGTGCGACCACTCGTCCTGGCCGTCTCGGCGGCCCACGACATCACCGAGGCCCTGCATCGCGCACTTGCCGCCGACGCGGCGCAACCCGGCTTCGACCTGCTCCTGAGGGCCGCGGTTGAACGCGCGCCCATCGACGCCGAGGTCGCCGAAATTGTCGCCGGTTGCTTGCAGGAGTTCGACGAGGCCCTCGGCCGGGTTCTGATCGCCACGTATCAGGGCGCTGACGAGACCGCTCGCGTCGCGGCGCCGGCCACCGAGCTGACCGCCGCTGTGCTGGGTCTGCGCCTGCGAGCCAGGGCCGGCGCGTCCGGAACGCACACCACCGAAGCCGGCGGCGCTGTGGCCGACCAGCTCAGCCGGCACGAGATCTGAGGAGAGAGACATGGCACGTGTGCACATCGACGGCGAGGCCCTCGTCGTGGAGATCGAAGGCCTCGACAAGCTCTGGGCATTGAAGAGCCGACTCACGATTCCGCTGGTCAACGTCAGGGGCGCGACCGCCGACCCGGGAATCGTCAAGGAGTCGAAGGGGCTGCGAGCGCCGGGAGCGCACCTTCCCGGGGTCATCGTCGCGGGCACCTTCCACCTCGACGGCGAGCAGGTGTTCTGGGACGTTCGCGACCCGGCCCAGGCCGTCGTCATCGAACTGACCGACGAACGCTACAACCGCCTCGTCATCCAGGTCAGCGACCCCCGCGCGACGGTCCGGCTCATCGAAGAGGCCACCCGGAAGTCCTGACCGGTTCGTCCGTCCTTCCCCGGCCGGTGGCCACACCGGCCCCTGCCGACCCACCACGAATGGCGATGCCTCATGCCCGCGATCCGGAAACTGATTCCCGATGACCAGGACGAGCCGCTCACCGGCATCACGAAGACGTCCGACGGCGTAAGGGTGCAGGTGCGCAACCTCACCAAGCGGTTCGGTGCCGTCCCGGCCGTCACCGACCTGAGCTTCACCGTGGAGCCTGGGCGGGTGACTGGTTTCCTCGGACCGAACGGCGCCGGGAAGTCGACCACCCTGCGGATGATCCTGGGATTGATCCGGCCCACCTCTGGCGAGGCCCTCATCGGTGGCCGACACTACGTCGATCTGCCGCAGCCGGCTCGTACCGTCGGCGCGGCTCTGGACGCATCGAGCTGTCACCCAGGAATCAGCGCCCGGGACCACCTGCGGATCTACTGCGACATGGCCGGGCTGCCGGTACGGCGCGCGGACGAGGTCATCGAGGCCCTGGGCATGTCCGGATTCGCGGGCCGGAGGACCGGCGAGTTCTCCACGGGTATGCGCCAGCGGCTCGCCCTCGCCACGGCCCTGCTCGGCGATGCTCCCGTGCTACTCCTGGACGAGCCGACCAACGGGCTCGATCCCGGGGGGATCGCCTGGCTACGCCGATTCCTGCGCCAGTTCGCCAACGAGGGGCGCACCGTCCTGGTCTCCAGTCATGTGCTCAGCGAGGTGGAGCAGATGGTGGATCGCGTGGTTGTGCTCGACGGTGGGCGCCTGATGGCCGAAGGCACCCTCGACGAACTCGCTGCGGTAACCGTTCCCGCCGTCGTGGTCCAGTCTCCGGACGCTGACCTCCTCGCCGTGCTATTGGGCGACGTCGGGACGACCGACGGTCGCCCGCCCCAGATCGAGAACACCGGTCCGGGCACCCTCCGAGTCCATGGCCTCAACGCCGAACGGGTGGCTGACACCGCGGCGGGCGCGGGCCTGCGGGTGTACGGACTGACTCCGTACCGCACCGACCTGGAACAGGCATTTCTGCAGTTGACCGGGGAAAAGAGGACCACCAGATGAGCCACCTCGTCCGAGCCGAGTTCCGTCGGCTGGTCGCCACCCGCCTCTGGATTTGGGCGGTGGTCGCCGCGGTCGTCTTCGGAGGCGGCCTGGTCGGGCTGCTCACCGTAATCGGCCCGGAGAACGTCAACCCGCCACTGCCCGGGATGGACACTGAGGCCGGCATCCGGGCGGTACTCGGCCTCGCCGGGCTCGGAGTGATCGTCCCTGCGCTGTTCGGCGCAACGGCGGTCACCTCCGAGTACCGGCACCGCACCATGTCGACCGCGTTCCTGTTCGCACCTCGACGCTGGAGCGTGCTGGCCGCGAAACTCCTCGTCTACCTCGTCGCCGGAGTGGCCTATGGGCTGATCACTACGACCACGGCCGGCATCGCGCTCTACGCCGGGATGGCTGTCCGGGACATCCCCGCCGGCGCAACACTCGATGTCGTCGTCGGTTTGCTGCTGCGCCTGGTCGTGGCGATGGCCGCCTACACGGTACTGGGCGTGGGCATCGGCGCACTGGTCCGCAACCAGGTGATCGCGTTGGCCGGCCTGGGCGCGTACCTCTACATGGGGGAAAACCTGCTGCTCTTCATTCCCGAGGTGAACACGGCTTACCCGTTCCTGCCTGGCGGCGCCACCGCCGCGCTGACCAATTTCACCGCGCTCACCCAGGCGGCCCAGGGCGCGGCCGGGGCCGCACCGCAGCTCCTCTCCCCGCCGGCCGGGGCCGGGCTGCTGATCGCCTACGCGCTTGCCGCCGCGCTACTGGCCATCGTCCTGCCCCAACGTAGGGACGTTGCCTGACCGGGGCGGACCACGGGGTCCTCCGAAGAGGGCACATGAGCGGGGGCCACCGTGCCGCCGTGTCCGGCGGGGAGCCCCGGCGGCCCGGGCTGCTCCGGGACCGTGACGGTGGCCGCAGGAAAGCTGCCGTAGGCCGTTTTTCCCGGGTAGATATAACTGGGACGACCCGCGCGCGTTGGACGCGTTGCGGCGTGCCGCACACGATGAGGACCTATCTGATGTGGCGGGAGACGAGATCGGCCGATCGTTGGCAGCATTCGTGGATCGTGGCCTCGCAAGGGATCTACTCGCCGAGGACTTGCACGTCATGGTGCGGTACGGCGTCAACGAAGCATCGGGCCGTTGACCCGCATTGCTGCGGTGCTGGCGCAGGATGGGTACGGCCCGAAGTGGAGGGAACCCGTCGCCGCGGTGCTGCTGTGGCGGGCGGACCGGACCGAGTTCTCCCAGTCAGTTGACCGGCGGACGGTCGAGGACCTCGACGAACATGCTCCTGGAGCACTCGGAGACTGTCGACCTGGTCGACCAGGTCGCCCTCGTCCGCCTCGTGAAGCGCGGTCGCAAGCTCCGCCGCCAAGCGTGGCCATTTGTTGGCCAGAAGTGGTGGTTGCTCAAGCGTCATCGTTGACGACGGTAGTCGACGACGGAGGTTCGCAATTGTACGTGCTCACCGGGCGCGGCGTGGAGCCCGGGGGACGGCCGAGCGAGCGTCACCGTCGCCAGTGGCCTGCGACCGGAACATCCGGGTGCGCATCTCCGGCGCGAGCAGCACGCCGCGCTCGATCGAGTCCACTGTCGATGCCACTGCCTCGGGTGACTGCCGATGTCATCCTGCCCGGTCCCACTGTCTAACCGTCATCTACTTGACGGGTGGGTCGGGATGTGACGTAGTGGATCGAGCGATTCGGGTCGATGTCGGCCGGACGCGACGGTCCGTGACGTCCAGGAGGCTTGTCCGTGTCTTTGTCTCGCCGCCAGTTCCTGTCCCGCTCGGCCGGAGTCGGTCTCGCCGTGGCCGTGGCCGGTTCGGCCGACGCCCTGTTCACCGCGGCACCCGCGCTGGGGGTGTCCGGCCCGGAGGCCGGGTACGGTCCGCTCGTGCCTGACCCGGCCGGCATGCTCGACCTGCCGGTGGGCTTTCGCTACACGGTGCTGTCGCGCGAAGGCACCGTCCGGCCCGACGGTGGCATCGTGCCGAGCCGGTTCGACGGTATGGGTTCCTTCGCCGACAAGGCGCGCGGCACCCGCCTGGTCCGTAACCATGAGTGCTCCCCGACCGCGAGGATCACGGTTGTGGCTCCGCCGGAACGCACGTACGACCCGGCCGCCGGGGGCGGGACCAGCACCCTCGCCGTCGACGCGTCGAACCGCGCCGTCGCCGAGCACGTCAGCCTTGGCGGCACGGCCATCAACTGTTCCGGCGGCCGGACGCCGTGGCGCACGTGGCTGACCTGTGAGGAGACCGAAGACAAGGCGGGTGCCCGCGGGTACGCGAAGGACCACGGGTTCATCTTCGAGGTTGACCCGTACGACGATGCTCGCAACATCGATCCGACACCGCTGACCGCGATGGGTCGGTTCCAGCACGAGGCGGTCGCGGTCGACCCGCAGACCGGCATCGTCTACGAGACCGAGGACGCGTTCGTGGCGCCGCTGGGCAGCTTCTACCGTTTCCTGCCGAACCGGCCGCTCGGCGGTCACGGGAGCCTGCGGGCAGGCGGCGTGCTGCAGGCCCTGCACGTCCCGGATCTGCCGGACCTGTCGGTGGTGACGACGGCGGGCACGTCCTTCTCCGGCGTCGAGTGGCTTGACGTGCCTGACCCGCTGGCGACGACGGAGTCGGTCCGTGCCCAGGACTACGGCAAGCCGATCACCGGTGGGTACAAGATCGAGGGCGCCTGGTGGGGGGAGAACGACGGCTGCGCCTACTTCGTCTCGTCGTTCGCCCGGCGCGCGCAGGGCTCGGCCCGCGACCACGACGGTCAGGTCTGGCGGTACGACCCGCGAGCCAACACGTTGCGCCTGGAGACCATCTTCACCCGCTCCACCCCGGCACCGGAGAACCCGGAGTTCGACGCCCCGGACAACATCTGTATGTCGCCGTACGGCGGCCTCATGATGTGCGAGGACGGGATCGGGGACCAGCACATCCTTGGTACGACTGCCGCCGGGGAGGTGTTCGTCTTCGCACGTAACCGGGTCGACGTCGGCACCGCCGGTGACCCGGAGTTCGGCGAGTTGGCCGGCGCGACGTTCTCCGCCGACGGCCGGACCATGTTCTTCAACGTCTACAACCCGGGCATCACGTACGCCGTCACCGGCCCCTGGAACCGCCGCCAGCGCTGACCCCGCGGCCACCGTGCGGTGCTTGCGTGGTCCCCGTGTGATCGGGGGCCCCGCCTCGCCGGGGCCTCGGGGCGCCCACGACCGTGCGGCTGATTCACGGGTGGCTGCGCCGACCTCCCCTGCTCCTGACCCGGTCTTTCGCCCTTGCGGTGGAGGCGTTTCAGACCAGGCCGGCGACGGCGCCTATCGCGGTGATGGCGACTGCGACCTGCTCGGTAAGGGCGCCGTCGACCGGCCACGAGCCGTCCGGGCGCTGGGTGGCGGTGAGCCGCCGGACCACGACGCGGAACACTGGATGCTCCGGAGGCAGCAACGTCGCCCGTAGCGCGCATCCGGCGCGGGCGATGTCGGCCGGCGGGGCGTCGAGCAGCCGTCGCGCCAGGATGTCCAGCCCTCGGTCTGCCTCCTCGCGCAGCCCCGCCGCCCACAGCAGGGCGGCGGCGAGCCAGGTGGTGGTGAGGCACGACGGCCAGACCCCTGAGGCCTCGACGGCGTCGCGCACCGCCCGGGCGGCCGGCCCGGCCGCCTCGGGCCGGTCCAGGACCGCCAGGCACCAGCCGACCTTGGCGGTCAGGTAGAGCGGGTCCCGCGACGGCAGGTGCCCGGTGTCCACGGCGGAGCGCACCGCGCCGTCCGGCGCGACCAGCGCGGCGAGCCAGTCGGCGCAACGATCCACCCGTGAGCTGTACCGCAGGTCCAACTCGATGATCCGGTCAAGCCGTTCGCACGTCGCCGCCACCGAGGGGGCGCCGGGTGACCAGGGCGCCGGGAAACCCTCGGGAGACTGGTCGGCGAACAGGGCGTCCGCCACATCCAGCGGCGCCGGCCACACCCCTGTCAGCACCGTCGCCAGTCGGTGCCTGTCGGGCTCGTCGCCGTGCGCGATCACCCACTCGACCGCCGCAGCAGTGTCGATCATGTGCGGAACCTAGCAAGCGCGAAGCGACGAGCAGAGGCGCACCTTCGGAGATCCTCGCCGGTGGCCAGCGGAACGAGCGCACCGGCCCTGCGGAGCGCGGCCTGCATCTGACCGTGGTGCCGGCCAGGCCGGCCGGCCACGCGGCGACCAGCGGTACCAGCACGGTGTCCGGGTTCGGCTCGACGAGGGTCGTCGCGGTCCACAACTGCGGGAAGCTGTGACGGCCGTGTCCGCCGCGACGTCGGGCCAGCGGGCCAGCGGCCTGGTCGGTCTTGATCGGGATGCCACGCCGGCGTAGTTCCGCCCGCGAACAGACCGAAACGAAGATCCACGACCTGTGGGTCTGCCGCCTGAGGTACGGATGGCGATGCTGGCCGCCGCGCCGACATCGCGGTACGGCCCAGGCGACGACGGTGCGGGCGGCCTCGTGCTCGGCCTGCCGCACCCGCCGCCGGTGCCGACCGTCCACCACCCGCGTCCGCGCCCGGTAGTCGGCCCACGATCGAACATCCCAAGCCCGAGTCCGACGGTCCCACTACCAGTGCAGACTCAGTCACCAAGCCAGCCGAAAGATCAAGTGACGTTGGTGTACTACATGAACTGGTCGAGGCACGACAGCAGAGCGGCCACCATCATGTCCTCATGTTCGGCCGTGGTGAATCCAGCGTCTGAGTGGTGGCCGCGAACAGGTCCAGGTTAGCGATTGGCACGCCGAGCAGGGCGCAGATCCTACGGGTGGAAGCGGCACAGCGCCAAGCTACGCCTGCTCGGCAGCCGTTCTACCGAGGTGCGTCATCAGAACAGTACTCTCGCCCTTGGCATCGACGTCCATCGCGGCTACGGGCAGTCGTAGAATAGTATCGTCTCGTCAATGACGCCTCCACCGTTGATGGAAGGGTCATGGCGCTGGAAGGGGCGAGCAAAATAGGCCTCCATCAACTGCATGTCTTGGCTGCTCAAATATTTCGCATAGAAGTTCTCTGGAGTGCCGAGCCATTCTGGCCGAAGGGCGCGATTGACGATGATGTCTTGGCAAAGGACCATGAAGTGATATGCGCGCTCGGCTGGCGACGCGGAGGGGGGCGACTGAAGATCCCCTTCCTCCAGTATCACCACAGTTCCTTCGGGGGCGACGCGTCTCAGGAAAGCCCCTATCTCGGACCACCGATATTCAGGAAAGACGTGGTGCAGTGTCCAGAAGGCCAGAATTACATCGAATTTCGTGCCGCCCATCCCTTCCATCTCGGTTGATTGCAGATCATTGATGTCGGGATGCTGGAGGCTGCTGAAAGGATTGTAGCGAAAAATGGTGGCCTCCTTGCAGATCCCCCGCCTGATGAGTCTCTCGGCGATCCGGCGTTCATCCGCACACGAGTCAGCTCCATAGCCGAGAATATTGATCGAATCCCGAGGGGGCAGAGCTGAGAGGTGTCGCATCATGGTGGCGTTAAGGGCGCGGTCGCGGGCGGCCGTTATCTCAAAAAAGGCCTTGGCCGACACTTGTGACGGATAGTTGAGATAGTTTCGAATGAGTACGTGGATCACCTCCTCCTCGACGGCTTCGCCAGAGAGGAGTCGCGTCATCAACTCGCCATGCGCGGCGACAAACTCCCTTGCCATGACGCAGTATTCATCGCCAATGACCGGATATGATCGGAAGATTCCAAGCTTGCGACACCTGCTTGCCATGTCCGGCGACGAGAGCATTTCGATAACCTGGCGAGACGTGATGCTGTTAGAGCCAAAAATCAGTTCCGAATTGCTCGTTGTTCTGCGCACAACTCTGACCACCTGCTCCTTGTCATCCTCTAGGTGTTGGCGTAACAGGAACTGCGCCCTCCTGGACCCTTGCCGGGGTTGACCAGGAGCGCGCATTGCCTGTCCTGTTCATGAACAGTCGCAAACTACCGACACCTGATCGGTTCGCGATTCCGCAATTGGCAGCTGTGTGCACCTCCTACTCAAGCTTCGCTAACTGCATGGGCTCACAGCGGTGATCAGTGCCTAAGCAAATACTTTCCCTGGCCTCGCCCACGGGTGTCAATCCCCTGGAATCGTGGAGTGCGTCGTTATGCGGCCCAGGCCTCCGGTGCGCGGGTCTCTGACCGTTCTCAGTCGATGAGTGATCGCCGGTCGCAGACGGAGTGCCGGCGGCGCCGGTTGTAGAAGTCGGTGATTCAGGTCGCGATCTTGCGGCATGGAGTACGCCGGCTGGAAGTCGTTGCCCACCGACGTCGGCTTCGAGATCGCCCCCCGCGAGCGGAACGTCCCGCAACGACTGGATCGTCACCAACCGTCTCGCCCCGGTGGCCGCCCTCAGCACCCCGGCCGGCGAGCCGTTGGACTGGCTGGTCACCCACGTGCGCCTGGTCGCCCGCGTCCGGTCAACACCTGACGCCCGGTAGCCCGGTCGGGGGAGGACCGCGATGTCGGCGGTCGGCCCAGTGCCGACCCACCTTCGCGTGCCGTCGGCTCGCGGAGATCGTCAGCCGCTTCGCCGAGGCTCACAGATGGGTTCCGCCGGTGGCGTCGATGGTTTGGCCCGTGATGCATCTGCCGGCGTCGCTTGCGAGGAAGCGGACCGCGTCGGCCAGGGCGGCGGCGACATCATCGCGTACGACCCGCCCCGGCGACCCGAGGTCCACTGGGCCCGGGCGGTGGTGGACGGCACGTCCCCGCGAACAGCACGTGCGGTGTGGGGGCGATGAGCGTGCCGCTGCCTCTCGGCCCGGTGGCTTCGTGCATCGATGAGACATCATGATCGCCGTGGACAGATCGTTGGGACGACGGTCGGCGCGCTTCTCGCGGCGGTATGGACGACCGGCGCCGCCTTCCTGCTCTGGACCGTGGCGGTGTTGTGCCTGGTCGCCGCGACCGGCTTGGGCCCCGCCGCCAGGGACACGCTTCGACTCGGTGGACTCCTACACGAATACGCAAGACGCCGTCTGACCAGCGCGGACGAGGTTTTCGGCACCCGCAGGGCCCCGGGGCGCCCGCTGCGTGCGGGGGTCCGCCACCCAGCGGACCCCGCGGATCCAGGCTGATTCAAGATCATGACTGCTTGGCTGACCGCATCCATTGACGAGACCATCTGGTCTAGCCCAGTATCTCCTTGAGTCGCTAGGTGCCATCGGCTCCAGTCATGATTCTCAAGTGCCCAGGAGTACGCCCATGCGAAGCAGCTACCGTCAGGGACGCTGGCGCTTTTCAAACCCAGTGGCCGCCTACGCGTTCGCCTCGCTCCTCGTTGCGGTCACGCTGATCGGCTCACCGCCCACGGCCAGTGGCGCTGCAGCCACCCCATCTCTCAGTCCCAAGCCACGGGAATTGTCCGTTACCGGAACCGCACTTGACCTGCCGGCCGCTTTGACAGTTGTTCGTGGCACGGCTGCGGACCAGCCGGCCGTTGACGCCGTGGTGGCTGCTTTCACCGCGCACAACACGAGCGTCACCATCACCGGCACCGATCCGGGCGCCGGAACAACCGTCTACGTCGGGGGAGAGCAGGAGACGCCCGCCAGCGCGGCGGCCCTGAATGCAATCGGTGTCACAGCGCCGAGCACCTTGCCGGATCAGGGCTATCTGCTGGCCACCGGTACGGACTCTGCCGGCAGGCAGCGAGTCGTGCTCTCCGGCGGCCAGAAGGTGGGCACCTTCTACGCCGCACAGACCCTGAAACAGCTCCTGACGTCGGACTCTTCTGGCGCGGAGATCGCGCGGGTCACGATCAAGGACTGGCCAGCCTTCACATTCCGCGGTGGGATGGACTCGGCCAACCCCCCACCCGCAGGGGTGGCCCGGTGGACGAAGGCTGACCGGCTGGAACAGGTGGAGGTCCTCGCTCGGAACAAGATGAACCGCTTCTTCTACGGGCCCGCGGCTGACCCGCGCACGGGCGGTAGCGGAAGCAACAACTGGCGCACCCCGTACACGAACGCGGAACTTGGCGACCTGCGAGAAGTCGTCACCAAGGCCAACAGCCTGCATGTCGCGTTCGTCTACCGGATCTCACCCGAGATGCCGCTGGACCAGGCTAGCGGCATCTGCCACTCCTCCGCCACGGAGCGCAACACCCTCCTCTCCCGGCTCGACCAGATGTACCAGATCGGGGTCAGGCACTTCGTCATCGCCTGGGACGACGTCTTCCCGACGCGGCCGTTCTCCTGCGTCAGCGACGGCCAGACGTACGGAACCGGGGAAACGGCGTGGGCCCGGGCGCAGGCCGACGTCACGAATTTCGTCCAGACGAAGTTCGTCCGAGCCCACGCCGACATGGGCCAGCTGTACACGGTCAGCAGCGAGTACGCCGGGATGGCGGTGAGCAGCTACCGGACCGAGTTCGACACTCGGCTCGACACCGCCGTGGGCGTGTACTGGACCGGTCCCGAGGTGCTGTCGCCGAGTATCACCCGGAAGAACCTCGACGACGCACAGTTGGCGTTCCCCAGGCACCGCCTCGCCATCTGGGACAACTTCCCGGTCAACGACCAGGTCTGGGACCGACTCCAGATGGGCCCGCTGGTCGGGCGCGAGGCTGCGCTTTCCGCTGCTCCGGGAATCCTGTTCAACGAGATGACCCAGCAGGGCCCCTCCCAGCTGCCCCTGCTCACTGCCGCCGACTTCGCCTGGAATCCGGGCCACTACCGGCCAGAGGACTCCTGGTCCCGCGCCATCAACACCCTGGGTGGATCGATGGCCAGCCAGCTGCGAACCTTCGCCGAGATCAACCGTTCGTCCGTCATCGACCACACCGACTCGGTGGCGCTGGCCGATGCCATCAGGAACTTCCGCAACGCCCTCCGTACCGGAAGCGGGGTGGACAACGCCGCCGCCGCACTCAAACAGAGGCTCTCTGGCCTCAAGACGGCCAGTACGGCCCTGCAGACCATGAACACCAGCCTGACGACCGAGGCGGGACCATGGTTGCAGCAGACGGTGCGCCTCGTGGACGTGGCGACTCGCGCCGTGGATCTCCTGACCGCCGAGCGCGCCGGACAGACCACCGTGGCGAACAACCTTCGCCAGGAGATTCGTAACCTCCTCCCCGCCATCGCCGCCCATCCCGAGTCGGTGGCGCACGGCGTGCTCCACCCGCTGGTGACCTTTGCGCTGCGCCGGGGCGTCGACAGCGTGGATCTGAGCGGAGACGGGCGCTCCGATGTGCTGGCAGTCAAGGCAAACGGCACGCTGAACGCGTACGAGAACCTGCGTACCACAATGAACTGGCCGGAGCTGGGCGCTACCCAGACGGTCGGGCAGGGTTGGTCGGCCACGCAGCTGCCTATCGTCGGTGATCTCGACGGTGACCGGCTCGCGGACCTGCTGACAGTGACCAGCACCGGGGCCCTCGTGCAGTTCAGAAACACCGGGTCCTTCACGGGTGGCATGTTCGCGGCAGGTGTCCAGGTCGGCAGCGGCTGGCAGGGGATGCTGGCGGTGCACCTGACTGACCTCGATGACGACGGGCGCGCTGACCTGCTGGGAGTGTTCCCGGACGGCACGCTCAAGGCGTTCCGTAACACCGGCATGAACAACGGTGCTGTCACCTGGGGTCTGGCCGTCCAGGTCGGCCAGGGGTGGAGCACCGCCGAGCGTCCCATCGTCGGTGATCTCACGGGTGATGGAAGAGCCGACCTGGTGTCCATCAAGTCCGATGGATCGCTGTGGCACCACCTGAACACCGGTAGCTTCACCGGCGGAATGTTCGCCACCGGTCAACGGATCGGTGAGGGCTGGGCCGGTTACCTGGCCGTGCACGTCGTCGACCTCGACGGCGACGGACCTGCGGATGTGCTCGGTGTACTGGTGGACGGGACGCTTGCCGCCTTCCGCAATCAGGGCATGACGAACGGACGTGCCAGCCTGGGACCCCGAGTTTCTGTGGGTCAGGGTTGGAACGCCAACATGCTGCCCAACCCGACCGACCTGAGCGGGGACGGTCGCGCCGACCTGGTCTCGATCAACGGTGAGGGCAGGCTCATCACGAACATCAATGCAGGCCGCTTCGCTAGCGGAGTGATGTTCCCGACGACGGCAGCACACGGCCCAGGATGGCAAGGAACCCTCTTTCTCCGCTGACGGGGCTCTGAGCCGGCCGCCGGCCGGCAATGCCGACGGGTTCCATGCGTGGCTGCGCGGCACCGCCTGGCCGGGGTGGCGGGTGCAGGTCGATCGAACTGCGCCCCGCGGCCAACCTGAGAACCGCAGGTGTGGGTGTGCTCGATGCGGTGAGCAATAGTGTCGAACCCCAGCCATCAGGCATGCCTCAGCTCCGGCAGACGGACCAGCGAAGTGAACGGCGAGCTGCTGCATCTTGCGCGGGTACATCGGGGCGACCGTCAGGTGGACCTGCGGGCTCCCGCCGGCTCTCTGGTAGCCCTTGTCGACGAAGGTCATCACGTCGGCGCTGCTCAGCGCGTCGATGATGCAGTGAACGCGGGCGGCGCTGAGGTCGTGGGTGGCCCCGCAGCGCATCCGACGCCCAAATGAGCCGGGGTCGTCGAATGCACATCGGCTGGATCATGCACCACCGACGCCTGGCCCGCGACTACGAAGCCCTACCCGACAACTCCGCCAGCATGAGCCGCATCGCCATGATCGACAACTTCACCAAACGCGTCACCGACGAAACCATCCCAGCCGGGCGAGACGATTGAAGGCAGCATCACTCACGAAATTCGCAATTCAGACGCCTCTAAGTTGTTCAGGTCAAGTTGACGGATTGTCAGCGTGCTGGCCGCCGAACCGGGTCTCGTCGGGAAGCCGCGTCGCCCGGGCAGGCGCGGCCGGCGGGCTCGGCCGGGACAGACGCACGACCCGCATTGCGATGCCGCCCGCTATGGTGCCGGCCAACGCGAGCACGACCACCAGCACGTCGAACAGGAACACCGGCCGCCAACTCAGCGCTTGCGCCACCACGCCGCTCGCGACAGGTCCGAACAGGAGTGCAGCACCGAGCGCGACGCCGAGCACCAGTCGCGCCCGGGAACGCCAACGGCCCAGCTGACCGGACAGGGCGAGGGCGACACCAACTACGGTTCCGGCACCCAGCCCGACAATCACCCGCCCAACCGTCATCAGCGCCGCCCCCGACGCGAGCGCACTCACCATGCACCCAACGACCAGGAGCACAAGCGCCGGCACCCCGGCTGCAGTGGGCCACCGCCGCCCGAGCAGATATCCGGGCACGACCAAGGCCGCCGTCGCCACCACGCCCGGCGCAACCACAGTCGCTGCCATGGCTGCGGTGGAAAGCCCAAGATCACGCCCGATCGCGCCACCCAGCGGGCCGATCGGCGCGGTGAGCAGTCCGGCGGCGACCATTGCACCAAACGCCGGACCGGCAAGCGACCAGAGCGGGCGGACCACCGGCGGTCGGGCCGGGGCGGGGTATCCAGGTGAGCTCATCCGCCGAGTGTATGCACCGGGCGAAGCAGCCTGGAACGGATCGGGTTGGGGCTTAGGCGGTGTCTTCAAAGGGTCTTGCGGTGCACTCGCTCTCGTCGGCACCCGATCCCGTCACCGCCTCCTGTCGTGGGCCTGGCGGGGGCGCCGGAGCTTGCGCTGGGCCCGCTCTGCCGGTGCGGCAGGATGCTGGTGTGAGCGCGGAGGAAGACGACGAGTTCGAGGAAGTCGCCGATGTCCTTCGAGGGCGGGCGACCGTTGACGCGGAACTTCGCCCGGCACTTGAGGCGCTTGAGGCTCGGCTCGGTCAGCCCCTCATTGCCCTTACCTGCGGGTCCATGAACTTTGTGGCCGGCCACGGAGTCCCGGGCGTGGAGGTTCCGACCATCACCGCCTGGGTACGCGGCGCGGCACCCGACCATGATCGCCGCCTGCCGGCGGACGCGGTCCTCGATCAGATCGTCGCCGACTTCGGTCCGTGGCGGTGGCGGCAGTTCACGGCACGGGCGTTGCGGATCGGGAAACTTCCAAGTTCGCGGGCCCGGCGCATCGCAGCACTTGCCGGCGTCGAGTTCGTAACTGGTCCGGTCATGGGCGGGCTGGGGTACTTCGATGAGGAGGCCACGGCACGCGTCATGGCAGCGATACCGCAGGAGCGGTGGGACCAGTCCCGCGACGACTGGGGAGACAGCGTCTGGACCGTCGCGGTGAACGCGGATCTTCACCGCGTCTCCGTGTTCGTCCACACTGCGGCTCAGATCGCGCAACTGCAGCAGACACCGCGATGGCATGAGTGGGAACGACAACTTCGCGCTCTCATCGCCGAAGAGGACGAGTTCGGGTCGACCAGCATCATCCCGGTAGATATTGCTCTCGAGAGCCGGGAATCATTCGAGTCCGACTGCCAGGGAAACTGGAGCTACTACTGGTACTGAAGTTCGTGCCAAGCTCGGGTTGCGCCGAGCACAACACCGACGGCCCGCCATCGCAACAGGCCGGCGTTGACCACCGGCTGCGCCCGGTCTCGGGATCGGGCGAGGGTCGCAACGGCTCCTGGGCGAAGGTGGGGGAGTGGATCGGCGGCGGTGTTGCTGCCAGCCAACGTGGTGTCGGCAGGGCTGTCTCGTTGCCCTCATCTGGCCGGCCTGCGGTCGTAGCGCCAGTTGACGAACAGCCGGTGAGAGTGCGTCGCTCGACCGGCAGCCTCGCGATCAAAGCAACTCGCCGGCGCAGCATTCATGCTCGCCGCAGCCGTAGCAGGTGTATCGCATGCAGCCGGTGCAGATCCCGAGGTTCTCCAGTCGGTACCGGTCATGGCAGGTGGAACAGATCTCGCGGCTGTTGAGCATGGCGTTCCAGCCGACGGACCCGCCATTGAGTTCGTACGAGGCGGCGACGAACTCGGCCAGTTCGGCATCGTGGGCCGGAGCCGTCGAGTCGCCGATCTTGTAGTTCAAGCTCCAGCAGTAGACCGCGAAGAACGCCGTGCCGGTGACCAGGAAGGCGCGACCTCGTCCGTCCCGGGCCCAGGCGTCGTGGAGGTGCTGGACGCGTTCCCGGATAGGCCGCGAGCCGTCCAACATGACGCGTTCGCCAGTCATCATGGCATTATGCGGGCAGAGCCAAGTGGTGGTGCAACGGCGCTGGTGCGCCGTGGGCTCGTCCCACACCGTCGGTGTCACCTGTTCGATCCGCTCCCGGACGCGTGTCGGGCATCACCGAGTAGCTCACGCATCGCGGCCTCGGCGCCTCGGGCGTCGCCGGCCGCAACGCAGTTCGCGACCCGGTCGTGCAGGTCGAGCGCCACCGGCTGGGAACATTTCGGCATCAGGCCATGCTCGGTCCGTCCGGCGAGCACCTCGGCGATCACGCCGGTCAGCGCGGTGAACATCTCGTTGAGGCACGCGCGGCGGGCTGTCCGCCGAGGGCGCCTGCGCTATCACGCTCCTCTACGACAACGCCGACCTGGTCGGCTACCACGTCGTCTGGGGCGCGGCCGGCGGTGCGGTGACGCCGACGCAGGAGCAGATCAACCGGATGAAGACCGTGACCGGTGGCATCCACGTCGGCACCGGACTCCAGGACTGGCTGATCGGCATCGCCCCGAACTCGCTCGCTCGAACCGAGAACTGGCGTCCGGCCGGCGTCGACGTCACCGAGCACAACATCAACGGTGTCCATGTCTGGGATGTCTGGCGGCAGATGCTCGACGACTATCTCCGCGCCGTGGCGTTCCGTACCACCACCAGCCTGGAGGTCGACACCACCTCGGCTGGCAACCCGCACCGCACCCACGTCACCGCGACCGCCGAGGTGGACCCGGTGACCATCAGCAACCGCGCACCGTCCGGCACGGTCGACTTCTACGCGGGCGCCAAGTACCTCGGCTCCGGGCCGGTCGGCGGTGGACGCCGGCTGACCCCGACGCCCAGACACGGCAACACCTGCGCCGGCTCAGCGTAGACGGTCTCCGCGAACCTGCCGCGTCCCCATCTCTGCGGTCAGCTCGATCTCTGCGGTCAGCTCGGCGCAGATCATGACCGCCGGTCCCGGTTCGGCGCGATGGGCGATTGCCCCGGTCGCACCTCACCGTCTGCAAAGGGCGTGAAAGCGGTAGGCTGTCGAAGGCGGGTATGTGGCGGCCGATGACGCGCCCCAACCACCCGCCTTCTTCCCGGCTTGCAGCTGCCAGCTGATCTGTTGTGCGCTGCCCTGTGACATCTTGGAGTCCGTTTTGGCAGATATGACGCCGCCCGTCCTGAATCCCTTCGCTTCAGGGAGCGACCGGGACACCGACCGCGAACACGGGCAGGCGGTGGACGTGAGCGCGGACGCGATGACCCGCATGCGCACCCCGTTCGTCTCCCGGGACACCGACCGCAGCACCGCTGACAAAACCGACCGACAGTAGCCACAGGTGTCCCGCGTCCCGTGACGCCTGAAGATCACCGGGTCGGTCACGGCAGATCCGCTCTGGTGGCCGCTCTCCGGGGAGCGCTCCCGCTGCCGGACGCGTCGCAGTCCTCCGGGTCGGCGGCCAGCCTTATCCGACCGTTAAGTAGCGGTCGGCCTGGTGCGCCCGGAGGTTCGACTGTGCAGACTGAAGCGATGCGCGCCGCCGACTCGCCCGCCCGCCGCCGTCGTACCCAGGCATTCGTCGCGGTGGTCGCCGCGCTCGCCGTGGCGGTCGCCCTCGGCGCCTGGTCGCTGCGGGACCGGGTCGCCGGTGGACCCGGCCTGTCGGAGCGGGGCGCCGTGACCGCCTTCGGTGCCGCCCCGGCGGATCGCACCCCCGCCTGCGCCGGTCGACCGGCCGAGGCGCCCCGCGAGCTGCGGGGCATGTGGATCACGACGGTCAACAACATCGACTGGCCGAGCCGGCGGGGGCTGTCGCCCGAGGCGGCGCGGGCCGAGTTCCGGGGCTGGCTGGACCTGGCGGTGCGCCACCACCACAACGCCGTCTTCGTGCACGTGCGGCCGAGCGGCGACGCCCTCTGGCCGTCGGCGTACGCGCCGTGGTCGGAGTGGCTGACCGGGCGCCGCGACGGCCGCGACCCGGGCTGGGACCCGATGGAGTTCATGGTCGCCGAGGCGCACGCCCGCAACCTGGAGTTCCACGCCTGGTTCAACCCGTACCGGGGCGGGCAGCCGGCCACGGTGGGCGGGCCCGGCCCGAGGCTGGACCGGCTCGCGCCGACGCACCCGCTGCGGCGGCACCGCGACTGGGTGGTGACCTATCCCAGCGCCGACCGGCCCGGCAGCCGCCTCTACTTCAACCCCGGCATCCCCGAGGCGCGCACGTTCGTCGAGGACTCGATGCTGGAGGCGGTCCAGCGGTACGACGTCGACGGGGTGCACTTCGACGACTTCTTCTACCCGTACCCGGAGGCCGGGCAGGACTTCCCGGACGACGCGACGTTCGCCCGTTACGGCCGGGGGTTCGCCGACAAGCACGCCTGGCGCCGGGACAACGTGAACACGCTGGTCAGCGAGATGAGCGAGCGGATCAAGGCGATCAAGCCCTGGGTCAAGTTCGGTATCAGCCCGTTCGGCATCTGGCGCAACGAGCGCACCGACCCGGCCGGCTCGGCGACCGCGGGGTTGCAGAGCTACGACGACATCTACGCCGACACCCGACTCTGGGTACGGCGGCAGTGGCTGGACTACGTCGTGCCGCAGCTGTACTGGCACATCGGTTTCGACAAGGCCGACTACGCCAAGCTGCTGCCGTGGTGGGCGGCCACGGTGCGGGGCACCCGGGTGCAGCTCTACATCGGCCAGGCCGACTACCGGGTGGGCGAGCGCGGCGCCTGGCGCGACCCGGCCGAACTGGACCGCCAGCTCGCCCTCAACCGCCGGCACGGCGCGAGCGGAAGCGTGCACTTCAGCGCCAGGCAGGTGCGCGCCGACAAGCTCGGAGCGGTCAGCCGGTACCGCGCGGCCCACTACGCCGGGCCGGCGCTGGTGCCCGCGATGGCACAGCTGCCGGCGACGCCGCCGGTCGCCCCCACGGTCACCGGCGCGCGGCGTGCCGGTGTCGGCGGGGTGACGCTGACCTGGCGTGGGGACGGCGCCGCGAGCTTCGCTGTCTACCGCGTCGACGGCGACACGGCCCGGCTCGTCGGCACCGCCCGGGGCACCGGCTGGGTCGACCGCACCGCCCCGGCCGACCGTCCACTGTCCTACTGCGTCTCCGGCCTGGACCGCAGCGGCAACGAGGGCCGCCTCAGCGCACCGGTGGCCGTCGCGGCGCGGTAGGAGGGGTTTCCAGGCTCGCCCGCGGCGCCCGGCCCGGACGGACCGCGACGGGGTGGCCGGCAGTAATCGTGTTGACCGGACGGGGCGTCTCTGGCGGACTTTGCCGGTGGACACTGCCGATCTCGCCGCGCGCCTGGCCTGCGTCCGGCGAACCTGGACCCCGCAGCAGCGGCTGCACGTCGGCAACGTCGCCTGGTCCCACGCCCACGGGGACGGCAGCGCGGCCCCTGACCGCACCCTCGCCTGGTGCCGCCCCCTGCTGGGTTTCGCCGACATCTGGCTACCGGCGTCGGCCGAGGAGCCGGCGAACGCGTCGCTCCACCTGTCGCCGCGGACCATGACCCCCCGCCAACTGGTGGACGCGCTCGACGAGCTACGACAGGTCGCTCCCCGCGTCAGCCTGGAGGTGCCCCTACAGCAGACCGAGCTCATCGACGCGCTGTCGGCGCGGGGTTTCGTCGAGTCCGGTGGGCCGTGGTTCGCGCAGCTGTGGCGCAGTCTCGCGGACCTGTCCGACCTCGAGGCGCACACCGTCCCCGACGGCTACTCGATTCGCGCCGTCCGTCCCGACGAGCTGGCGGCTCGGGTCGAGGTGCACCGTCGCTGCTGGGACCCGGCACGCATCAGGCGCATGCTCGGCCTTCCGGTGACCGGCGATGAGGGCAGCTCGAGCTACTCGATCGACAGACACCTGGCGGTGACGGCCACTCCGGTCTACCGCGGGGAGCTGGACATGGTCGCCGTGGCAGCTGACGGATCGCTGGCCGCCTTCGGTCTGGGATGGCTCGACGCGGAGTCGGGGTCGGTCTTGTTCGAGCCGGTCGGGACCGGGCCGCACCACGCCGGGCGTGGACTGGGGCGCGCCGTGTGCGCCGAGATCCTGCGGGCGGCACGTGACCTCGGCGCCACCCAGGCGGTGGTCGGCCCGCGCGGCGACGGCGGATACCCGGTGCCACGCCGGCTCTACGAAGGGCTGCGGATGCGGGAGGTCGCCCAGGTCGTCCGCTTCGCCACCGCATGAGGACGGACGACCCGGCTCGGCCGACGAGCGTACGGTCAACCGACGAGGTGGACACGCTCCCCGGGTCGCAGGCGGCGGATGTCGGCGCCCAGGCGGTCGGCCTCGCTCCGCAGTACGCCGTCGAGCACCCGCAGGCCCCAGTCGTTGAGGAGGCCGTCGTGGATGGCGTAGGCGCGCCGGGGTGCCGTCCGGCGTAGGTGCTCGATCAGGTCGGGGACGGTCATCCACGGCGCCTGGCCGGGCACGAGCAGCGTGGGCACGTCCACGACGGTCAGCGCGTCACCGGGATGGAAGACCTCCTCGTCGATCAGGAAGCCGACGTTGTCCACGGGCGGGACGTCGGGGTGGCTGCGGTGGTGTTTCTCCCCGACCACCCGTACCCGGAAGCCCGCCACGTGCAGCACGTCGCCCTCGCGGACCACGTGGACCCGATCCTCCAGGCCCGTCAGGTGCCGGGCGACACCCGGACAGGTGTAGACGACCAGAGCGGGATCGACCGCGACGGCCGCGTGCAGCCGGTCGGGCTCGAAGTGATCGAAGTGTTCGTGGGTGATGAGCACCGCCTCCACGTCCGCCAACGCCTCGGGCTCGGGCGTCATCGCGCCGGGGTCGATGACGAGCGCACGCCCCGCCTTCTCCAGTCGGACGCAGGCGTGGCCGTACTTGGTCAGCTCCATCGCTCCCTTGTAGCACCACCCGCGCCGGAAGGGCTGCCCACGGGTCTGCCTCGGTGGCCGGATCTGCCGCAGGCAGAACCCGGTAGGCGACGGAGGGGTCGCCCCGGTTGCGGCCACGCCCGGGCGCGCCGGTTACCCTGCGGCGGTGGTGGTCGGCGAGGACGGGGAGCGGCTGGCGGCGTCGCTGGCCGACCGGCTCGACGCGGTCACCTTCACCGACCTGACCACGGACCAGGTCACCGCCCGGCTGATCGACGCGGTGGTCGACTGGGCGGGGGAGCGGGGCTGGCGGGTCTACCGGCGGGCGTCCAGCGTGTTGCCGCTGCCGCCGCCGATGTCCGCTCAGCAGTCGGTGCTCGACGTGGCCTGTGCCCGCCCGGACGGGCCGCCGGTCGTCGTCGAGGTCGATCACGGTACACGCCGCCGCACCTGGGAGAAGTTGCTCGCCGAGGCCGACGCGGGGCGGATCCCGCTCTGGGTGCGCTGGGGTGCCGGCCGGTTCACTGCCCCGCCCGCGCCGATCCTGATGGTGGCCTGCGAGGTGAGCGGGCGGCCGGATCCGACCGGCCGGGGCCGGGTGCACAGTCGTTCGCCGCGAGCCGACAAGCTGCCGCCGGCGCATTCGGCCGTGCGGGTCGCGACGGTGGACGCCGTCGAGCTGCCGCTGCCGCCGCCCGGCACCGGGGCCTGAGCCGGACGGCAACGGCCGCCGTACGCCTCGCGGGGACCGCCCCGGCGCGTGGGCGCCAGCGGGCGGTCGACGGTGCGACGCTCGGCAGGGGCACCACAGAGTGGCCGAGCCGTGCCAGACTGCGATCATGGACGAGACGCCGAGCTTCCTTCGCCCCTTCGTGCTGACGCCGACGGCACGCCAGCCCGAGCGGGAGGCGAATCTCGACTGGTACGTGCCGGAGGGCGGCGGTCCGCACCCCGCCGTGGTCCTCGTCCACGGTGGACCGCTGCCACCCGGCCCGCACCAGGGTCCCCGCGACTGGCCGGTCTTCCGCGGCTACGGCTGCCTTCTCGCCGACCTCGGTCTCCTGGCCGTCACCGTCGAGCACCGGATGCGCGTCGTCGTCGGTCCGCAGGGCCCCGTCACCGACTGCCCGACCGCCGCCCTCGACGTCGCCTCGGCCGTGGAGCGGGTCCGCGCCGACCCGCGCGTCGACGGCGGGCGGATCGCCCTGTGGTTCTTCTCCGGCGGGGGACTGCTGAGCACGGACTGGCTGCGGGACCGGCCTTCCTGGCTGCGAGCGGTGGCACTGACGTACCCCGTCCTCGCGCCGCTGCCAGGTTGGGGCGTCGACCCGCGCTTCGCGCCGGGCGCGGCGATCGGCGCGGCGGGTGGGCCCGTACCGCCGCTGCTGATCACCCGGGTCGGCCGGGAAGGGGAGGAGATGGCCGAGACGGTCGCGGCGTTCCTCGACGCGGCGGGCGACGCCGGCGTACGGGTGGACGTGATCGACGTACCGGGCGGGCAGCACGGGTTCGACATGCTGGACCACACCGACGAGTCCCGGCGGGCGGTCGAGCAGGCGGCCGACTGGATCTCGCAGCGACTGGCCCCGTGACCGGCTCCCCTTCCCGTCCCTGACCGGCGACGCTCAGCGGCGCGGCGGCGGGCCGGGCGACCGGGAGGAGCCCGCGAGTGCACGTCAGCATGGCGACCAGCGCCGGTAGGGCCGGCAGGCCGAACGAGGACTTCGTCGGCGCGGTCCCCGGCGCCGCCGTGCTGCTGGACGGCGCCGGCATCCCGGGCACGGAGTCGATCTGCTCCCACGGTGTCGCCTGGTACACGCACCGCCTCGGCGGCGCGCTGCTCGGCCGGCTGTCGCGCGACGACGGGCGGCACCTCGCGGCGATCCTCGCCAGCGCGATCGACGAGACAGCCGCCGAGCACCGCGACACCTGCGACCTCACGAACCCCGGCAGCCCGCAGGCGACCGTGGTGATCGTCCGCGCGCACCGGGGTCGCCTGGACCACCTCCTGCTCGCGGACTCCTTCCTCGTCCTCGACCAGGTCCGCGGCGGCCCGCAGGTCCGCACCGACGAGCGCGAGGTCACCGCCAGGCGGGTCTGCTCGGCGCCCCTGGACGGCGTCCCCAGGGGAACCCGGGAGTACGACCGCATCCGGGACTCCTGCGTGGAGGCGCTGCGGGCGCGTCGGAACCAGCCGGGCGGCTACTGGATCGCCAAGGACGATCCGCGCGCGGCGGAGGAGGCGGTGACCGGCAGCCGGCCCCTCGACGACCTCAACGGCGTCGCGCTGCTCAGCAACGGCGCGAGCCGCATCGTCAGCCCGTACGGCCTGACCGACTGGTCCGGCGTGGCGGACCTGCTCGGCGCGCACGGCCCGGCCGAGATCATCCGCCGCGTCCGGCAGGCCGAGGACCGCGCCCGCGGTGGCCCCGATGCGCCGGTCCCGGACGACGCCACGGTCGCCCACTGCACCCACCTCGGGTAGGGGCCGGCGCCCGGATCGAGCTGGGTGCGGGTACTCAGCGCCGACCGGTGCGACAGCTCAGGCATCCTCGGTCGGCGGCGCCGAGGATTCTGACATGGCCGAGACGCTGCATCGATACGCTGATCCGTCCTTTCTCACGGCACCACGTCTGACGGCCGGCGAGCGCTGGCGACGGGCACGTCTGACGATCTCCGGTCGGTTGATCGGGGCGGCGGTGCGGCTCGCCGGCAGCCATCCCGCCTCGTGGCGGTGGTCGGCCCGGCGGCACCACCGGGCACTGGACCTGCTCGCGGCGGCGAACGCGCGCGCCGGTTGCGCGCTCGCCGCGCTGGACGTCCCGGCGTACCGCGCCTTCCTGCGCGCCCGACCGGCCGGGTCCCGCCGCCGGCTGCGGGACTTCCCGGAGACCGACAAGGTGAGCTACGTCGTCCCCTTCGACGCGGCCCGGCGCTGCCGGGGCGGACGACTGCCGGAGCGGGGCGTGGTGGTCGACGAGTCGGCCGGCTCGTCGGGCCGGCCCTTCAACTGGCCCCGGGGCGAGCGCGAGCTGCGCGCGGTGCACCGCGACATCGTCGGCTACACCAGCCTGGTCTTCCCGATGCGTCGTCCGTTCGTCATCAACGCCTACTCGATGGGCGCGTGGGCGACCGGGACGACGACCGGCGCCGCGATGGCCCGGATCGCGGTGGTCAAGAACACCGGCCCGGACCTCGGCAAGATCGTCGACACGCTTCGCGAGTTCGGCCCGGACTTCGACTACCTGGTGACCGCGTACCCGCCGTTCCTCAAGCACCTGCGCGACCGGCTCGACGCCGAGGGCTTCGACTGGTCGCGCCACCGCATCTTCGCCAGCTGCGGGGGAGAGGCGATGACGGAGGCGTTGCGCGCCTACCTGGAGGAGCGGTTCCTGCGGGTCCGGTCGGCGTACGGCGCTTCGGACCTGACCATCGGCATCGGCGCGGAGACCCGGTTCACCGTGTGGCTGCGGCGGCGCCTGCGTGACGACCCCGAGCTGCGGGCGGCACTGCTCGGCGCCGACGAGCAGCGGTTGCCGATGGCGTTCCAGTACAACCCGCTGGCCACCTACCTGGAGACCAACGAGCGCCGGGAACTGCTCTGCACGATCACCGGACCCGACGTCCTGCAACCACGGCTGCGGTACAACGTCGGCGACGAGGCGCTGCTCGTCGGGTACCGACGGATCCTCGACCTGGTCCGCGGCGACCCGCGGCGCTGGGCCGAGTGCCGCGCGGCGCTGGCCAGCGAGCGGATGACCCTGCCGGTGCTGCTGCTGTTCGGCCGGCGCGACTCGACGGTGTCGTACCTGGGCGCCAACCTCTACCCCCAGGACGTGGAGTACGGCCTCTACGCCGACAACCCGTACGCCGCCGAGATCAGCCGGTTCTGCCTGTCGCTGGCCGAGGACGCCGCGCTGGAGACCCGGCCCGTGGTCCACCTGGAACTGCGCCGCCCACTGTCCGGGTCGGACCGCGAGGCTCTCGCCGCCGCCTGCCGCAGCGGGGTACGCGGACACCTGGCGGCCGTCTCCCGCGACTTCGCGCAGTCGCTGACCGAGGACCCGACGGCCGGTGATCTCCGCATCGAGCTGCACGAACCGGACGCCGGCCCGTTCGCCGGACAGCAGAAGATCAAGAACGTCTACCTGAAGGGCTGAGCGATGCGTACCCGTGACTTCTCCCGCGCCCCCGCGCGGGCCCAGGCCGGCGCCATGTTCTTCGGCGCCACCCGCTACCGCGGGCCGCTGGCGATCCTGCGGCTCTTTCCGGCCTGGCGCCGGATGGTCCGCGACATGCGCCGCATGTCCGGATACCGCTGGCACCGGGTGTACTGGGAGTTCCCGTTCACCCTCGGCACCGTCGCGTTCTTTACCGACCGCGAGGCACTGATGCGCTTCGCCCGCTCCCGCCACCACCGCAAGCTGATGGTCTGGCTCACCGACGGCGACCGCAACGCCACCGCGGGCTTCATCCGGCTCTTCACCGCCGAACCCGACGGCTACTCCAACGGCCTGTGGCGGGCCGAGTCCACCGAGTTGGGGCACATCGAGACGTTCACTCCGCTGGGCTCGGAGACGGTGGGGCCGGCGGTGCGGCGATGACCGCCCCGCGCGGCCTGGAGCGGGTCGTCGACCGGCGCGGCCTGCGCGAGTTCCTGGCGCTCACCGACCGGGTGTACGCCGGTGAGCCGCGCTTCGTGCCGCCCTCGCGCCAGCAGGTACGGCGGTGGTGGCGCGACGGCGTGCCGATGTACGTGCTGCGCGACGGCGGAACCGGTGCGGTCGTCGGGCGCACCACCCTGCACACCGACGCCGCCCTCGACGCCAAGCTCGGCCGGCGGTGTCAGCTCTTCGGGCTCACCGAGTTCACCGAGGCGGCGGCGCGACCGCTGTTCGAGGCGATCGTCGCGGCCGCCCGCGCCGCCGGCGACCGGGACGCGCTCTTCGGGCCGGTGGCGTTGCTGCCCAACCAGGCGGGCGGCGTCATCACCTCCGGGTACGCCGACCGGGGCTTCATCGACAGCGCCTGGAACCCGCCCCGGTACGTGACCGCCTACGAGTCGTACGGGTTCCGGCGGCGGTTCGAGTCGGACACCTGGATCTGCCCGGTCCCCGCCGGCGACGACGAGCCCGGCGCCGACGAACCTGGCACCGACCAGCCCGGCACCGACCCCGACGGCGCGGAGCTGCGGGTGCACCGGGGCGACGTCCGGCGCCTCGCCGAGCAGCTCGAACTGCTGCGCGGGATGCTCAACGCGTCCTTCGCCCAGCTCGGCTACTACACCGAGATCTCCGCCGCGCAGCTGCGCCGGCAGACCGACGGGCTCGCGTACCTGCTGGACGAGTCGCTGCTGCTCTACCTGACCAGGGCCGGGCGGCCCGTGGCGTTCGTGCTCTGCGTGCCGGACATCAGCGAGTTCGTCGTCCGGGTCCGGGGCGACCTCAACCTGCTCCACCAGCTCCGGCTGCTGGCGGTCCGCCGCCGGTACCGGCGGGAGGCGGTGCTGATCGTCAAGGGCGTGCTGCCCGAGTACCAGGGGCGCGGATACCAGCGGCTGCTCTCCGCCGCGCTGCGCCGCAACCTGCACGCCGGCGGGTACACCACGCTGCGCAGCACCTACGTCGGCCGCGACAACCCGGCCTCGGCCGCGCAGTACCGGGCGTCGGGCGGCCGGCCCCTGCACGGGTACACCTTCTACGAGAAGGCGCTGTAGAGATGGACCTCGCGGCGTTCCGCGCCCTGGCGCCGCTCTGCTGGCGGGCGCCGAGCGCGCACAACACCCAGCCGTGGCGCCTCGACCATCAGCCCGGGGCGGTCCGGGTCGGCTGGGAACCGGCGCACACCCTGCCGGCGGCCGATCCGTCCGGCCGGGACCTGCGGCTGTCCCTGGGCGCCTTCGTCGAGACCTGTCTGGTCGTCGCCGCCGACGCCGGGCTCCGGCTGCGCTTCGTCGCCGACCACAGTGCCGCCGACCGTCGGGCAGGCTGGCTGCGGGCGTCCCCGCACCGCTACGACACCCCGTTCGACGCGGCGCAGGTGCTCACCCGCCGCACCCACCGGGGCCGGTTCTCAGCCGGCCCGGACGCCGAGGTGCTGGCCGCCGCCGACACCGTCGCGCGGGCGTCGGGCGGGACGGTCCGGGCCGTACCGGACGCCGGCCGGCTGGCCCGCCTGCTGAGGACCGCCGACCGGCAGACGTACGCGGAACCCGCGGTGGTCGCCGAGCTGCGGTCGTGGCTGCGGCTCACGCCGGCGCACCCGGACTACCACGCCGACGGGCTCACCGACCGGTGCCTGGGTCTGTCCGGGCGCGAGGCGACCGCGTTGCGGGCGGCGCTGGCGGCGTACCCGTTCCTGCGCCCGCTGGGCCTGCCCCGGCTCCTCGCGGCGGCGTCCGGCAACCCGCTCGCACGCGGTGGCGCCGTGATCGTCCTGATCGGACCGCCCGGGACGGACGACGCGACACATGTCGAATTCGGTCGGGTGCTCGCGCGCGTGTGGCTGACCCTGCACGCGGCCGGGCTGGCGGCGCACCCGCTGAGCCAGCTGATCGACACGGCCGCGACCCGCGACGCCCTCGGCTCGCTGCTGGGCGTGGCGCCGGAGCGCCTGCTGCACGTGGCCCGCGTCGGCCGGCCGGTGGGCCCGGCGGCACCCTCGGCGCGCCGGCTCGGCGGCTCCGGGCGGGGCTACCGTTGACCCCCGGCGAGGGTGGCGGCACGGCTGCGTCGGTGCCGCGCGGGGGCCGGCGTGCGAGTGGTACGTCCCGAGGTCACGACGCCTGGCTGGTCGCGGGCCGCGGGGTCGCCGACGGGCGGGCCATCGGCTCCGAGCCGGCGCAGCGGATCGGGGTGAGCAGCCCGCCGACCGCGACCAGGAGGCACCCCGCTCCCGCGACGACAGTGACCGCGGTGACGCCGTAGCGGCCCGCCGCCCAGGTCAGCACGGCGGCGCCGGCCGGACCGAGCGCGTAGTGCGTGCTCCAGAACGCCGAGGTGACCCGCCCGAGCAGGTGATCCGGCGTGATCTCCTGGCGCAGCGACATCGAGCAGATCCCGCCCACGCTGACGCCGCACAGGTAGACCGCGGTCAGCACGGTGACGCCCCGTACGCTCCCGACGACGCCGATGCCCACGATGGCGAGGCCGCACACCGCGTGCGCGCCGATCCAGGTGATGCCGAAGCCACGCCTGCGGCGCAGCGGCGCCACCAGCAGCGCCCCGACGACCGTGCCCAGGGCCGCCAACCCCAGCACCGTGCCGACCGTGCCGTCGGAGCCGCCGAGGTCGTGCTTGACGTGGTAGACGAGGACGTCGGTGAAGCCGTACGTCAGGAAGATGAAGACCGACAGCAGGACGGTCAGCGAGCGGAGCACGGGCTGCCGCCAGAGGAACCGCGCACCGGCGAGGAACTCGGCCAGCCGGCCCTCGCGCCCCGCCGCGCCGCCGGCCGTCGCACCCTCGTCGGACCGCCGCAGCCGCACCAGCCAGAGGCCGAAGGCCGACAGGGCGAAGCTGGCCGCGTTGATGGCGATGGCCGCCGTGGCGCCGAAGCGGGCCGACACCACGCCGGCGAGCAGCGGCCCGAGCACGGCCGCCGCCGCGTACGTCGCCTGTAGGCGACCGTTGGCCTCGGTGATCCGGGGCCGGTCGACGAGGTTGCGCACCGCCGTCACCGCGGCGACCTGGAACACCATGCCCGCGGCCTCGCAGATCGGCAGCACGACGAAGAGCAGCCAGACCTGCGGACCACCGAGCCAGGCCAGGGGGATGAGGCCGTAGAGCACCAGCCGGACCAGGTCGGCGGTGATCATCAATTTGCGCCTGTCGTACCGGTCGACCAGGACGCCGCCGAAGATCCCCGCGCCGACGGCCGCGGCACCGGCCGCGGCCGTGAGCAGGCCCATCTGGGCGACCGACCCGGTCGCGTGGAGCACGAGCAGCGGCACCGCGATGTAGGCGAACGAGTCGCCGGCGGCGGAGAGCGACTGCGCGGCCCAGTAGGCGCCGAAGTTGCGATCGCGCCACAGGGGACGCGGAACCGGATCGGTGCGTCGGCTCATACCGGCGAGGGTAATCCGATCCGTCCTGCGGGCGTTGTCCCTGGCGAGCCAGCCGGGCGTGTGCTGGCCGGGAATCGGGGTGAGGATGGCCGTGGCTGCCCGTATGATCCTCCCCGCGGTGGGCGGCTCCCCGCGGTGCTTCCTTCTCACCCTGTCCTGGCAACTAGCGTCGCGACTCTCCGCCCACCGCTTCGCACGGGAGGCGCGAGCATGGATCCGCTGGCTGTGGTGCTGCTGCGACGCACCGGCCGGGTCGCGGTGGTGGGCACGGGCGCCGCCCCTGCGGACGGTGTCGCCTGGGTGGCCGCGCTGGAGGCCGATCTGGCCGGTCGTGGCTGGCTGCTCCGGGACGACCTGCGCACGGCGGCGGCCCGGCTGCCGGCGGCGGTGCGGGTCCGGTGGGCCGACTGGCTGCTGGCGACCGTCGACGAGATGGTCGGCGCGGACCGCCCGATGCTGCCGCTCTACCGTTCGTTCCCCGACACCCCGCGCGACGTCGAGGCGGTCTACGTACGGCGGCTGCTGACCCACCTGTTCGCCGTGCCCGGCGCGCCCTGCGTGCTGTGCGGCCGCGAGGACGGTGGCGCGCCGCTGGATCCGTGCGGCCATCCCGTCTGCCCGGCGTGCTTCCCGCCGGAGCAGGTCACCGCGTGCCCGATCTGCGGCCGCCGGCTGGCGGCGGACGACACCTACCTTGCCATCGTCGCGCCCTCGGCCCCGACGCGACGCCCGCCGCGGCGAGCCGGTGCGTCGGCCGGGGACGCCGGCGAGCACCCCGTCCCGGCCGCGCCGCCGCTGCCGATGCGCCTCGCCGGGCTCGAGACCGACCCGGTCGGCGCCGCGGTCCGGCTCCGGGACGAGCTGGTCGCCCGGCCCGCCGCGCTGAGCGAGTCCGACCGGGCCGACCTCGGGGTGCTGGTGGACGCCACCGCGCCGGGCCGCCTCGACTGGTTGCCCGAGGTGGTGCCCGCGCGGGAGACCCTCGCGCTGGTCGTCGCCCGGGCGCTGCACGCCGCGACGGGCACCCCCGGCTACCGCGACGTGGTCGCCGCGGCCCGGCGGCGGTGGTCGACCGCGACGGACGTGGCGCGAACCCTGTGGGCGTACTCGGGTGGGGACCCGGGGCTGGTCCTGCCACGGCGCGACGACGAGTCCGCGGCTCCGGGCGTGGCCTGGCGTCCGGTCCACGAGCCCGCCGTCGTCGTGCCGGTCACCCGGGTGCGGGCCCTGCCCCGGCCGCTGCGGCGTGCGGCTCTCGCTCATCTCGACGCCTGCGGCGCCGGGGGCGCGGCGGAGGATCTGCGGCGGCATCCGGCCGTCTGGAAGCGCCTGGGCGAGCGGCTGCACCCGTACGAGAACGTGGCCGCGCACCCGGCGGCGGCCGTCGCCTTCGCCGCGCTGCGCGGCACCCGCGCGGCCCGCGCCGGTGTCCTCGGCGCGGCCATCGTGGCGGCCTGCGCCCGCGAACCCCGGCGGCTCGTGCCGACCGGGCACCCCGACGGCACGGTCACGGTCCGCGTGCGGACCCACGCGTCCCTGGTGGAGAAGGCCCTGACCGGCGACGACGCGGCGGAGGCCGCCCGCCTGCTCACCGAACGTCCGGGCGAGCTGTGGCGCCGGCTCGACCACCTGCTGCGGGTCGCCGGCGACGATCTGGCGGCGTACGCGGCCGTCGAGGCAGCCATGCGCCGGACCGTGGCCCGGGTGGCACCCGGCGTGCTCGCCGCGGCGGCGGCTCAACTGACCGGCCGCGACAAGACGGTACGGGCGACGGCCGTCGAGCTGGCGGCGACCGCGCGGGCGCGGGCGGCGGCGCGGTCCCGCCGCTCCGAGCAGGCGGGTGCCGCCCCGGTGCTCACCGTCGGCCTGGGCGACGTCCTGCGCGCCGTCGCGCGGGGCGTGCGCGGTGCCGGCCCCGCCTTCCTGCGGGGGGCGCTCCGGCCGGGCGGCGAGGCATCCCCTCCCGCCGAGGCGCCGCCCGGAGGCGGCACCGTCGAGGAGCCCGACACCGTCGAGGAGTCCGGGATCGTCGGTGGCCGTCCCGGTCCCGGTATGCCCCGGCGGGTGTTCCATCCCCGCGGCAGCGTCGTGACCACCTGGACGGAGCCCGAGCGCCGCCCGCCGGTGCCGGCGCCGGCGATCACCGCGGTACGCGAACTGGTCGACGCCGAGTTGACCGCCCGCGCCGCCCGGCTCGGCCGGTTCGACGTGGCCGTCCTCGACGCCGCCCTGGCCGAGGTGCCCGCGCCGACGCGGGAGCGGGCCGCCTCGGCGCAGCTGGCGGGGTGGCCCCGGGGCAGTGTGCGGGCCCTGCCCGGCGCGCAGGTGTTGCGGTTCTTCCTGCACTGGGAGGACCCGGGCGCCACGCGGGTCGACCTCGACCTGTCCTGCGTGTTCTTCGACCGGGACTGGCAGCGGGTGGGCCACTGCGACTTCACCCGGTTGCGTTTCGCCGGCGACGGCGCGATCCACTCCGGCGACCTCACCTCCGCCCCGGCTCCGCTCGGGGCCACCGAGTTCCTCGACCTCCACCTGGCCCGTCTCGCCGAGCGCGGCGTGCAGTACGCGGTGCCGACCGTCCTCAGTTACAACGCCGTGCCGTTCGAGGCCCTCACGGAGGCGCTCGCCGGCGTCATGCTGCCCCTCAACAGGGGCGAGCAGTTCGACGGGGCCCGCGTCGCGCAGCGGTTCGACCTGCGCGGCAACGCCCGGATGCTGCTGCCGATGGTCGTGGACCTGCGTTCCCGGCGGTTGCTCTGGACCGACCTGACCCTGACCGGCCGTGGCTACGGCCACAGCGTCGACCGCCACGGTGACCAGCTCGCCCGGGCGGCCGCCGACCAGTGGGAGCACTTCCTGGGCGGCCACCACACCACGGTCCTCGACCTGCTGGCGTGGCACGCGGTCGGGCGCGCCGACCGGATCCTGGTCGGCCACGCGGACCGCACCTACATCGAGGTGCCGGCCGACGTGTCCGCCGTCCGCGCGGCGGCGTCGATGGACACCGGCGGGATCCGCGTACCGCCCGACCTGGCCGGCCGCACGGTCCTGGCCGGCGCCGCCGACCCCGACGCCCTCGACCGCCTGGTTCCCGCGCCCGCCCCGGTCGCGCCGGGCTCGACGGTGGTGACGGTGACCGGCACGCCCGGTCGCCCGTGGACGGTGCTGCGCGCCAGCGACGTGCTCGCCGGGCTGGGCACCGGCTGAGTCGACCGATCCGCGCGGCGCGTGGGGCGGGTAGGTAGGCTCGCATCGATCTTCGCGGGAGGCCAGTCAGTGATCGAACTTAACGTCGAGCCGGAGTTGCTGGAGAAGGCGTCGCGGATGTGCGACGACCTGCGGGACGACCTGCGGCGCGGTGTGTCCGACGTCGGAGACGAGACGCGGGCCGCGGTCGCCGGGCTGCCCGGCTGGCAGACCCGGGCGGCGCTGGAGCAGCTGCGCTGGTCGTGGTCGGACGACCTGGCCGGGTTGGACCGCTACCTGTCCCAGGTCGGCGACGCTCTGCAGGGCTGCGCGATGGACTACCGCTACAGCGACGAGGCCAGCGCCGCCCGTTTCGACATCCCCGAGCGGTGACCGCACGGTGGTGACGTACGCGGACCTGCGCGAGGCGCGCGTCGCCCCGCTGCGGGACGTCGCGCAGGCCTGGACGGACCTGTCGCGGGCCTGCGCGGAGCTGGAGGCGCGGTGTGGGGCCGAGCTGACCGGGCCGCTGCGCTCCTCGGGCTGGCAGGGACCGGCCGCCAGCGCCGCGATGGGCCGGCTCAGCGAGCTCGACGACGAGTTCGAGGTCGCGAGCCTGCAGACGCGGACCGCCGCGAGCGTGTTGCGGGAAGCGGCGGAGGAGTTCGGCGACCTGCAGCGGCGGTTGGAGTCGGCCGTCGGCGCCGCCCGATCCCTCGGACTGACCGTGGACGAGGCCGGGCGGGTGTCCGCGCCGGCGATGGCGGCAGGGGACAGGCACGACCCGGACGCGGAGACGATCCACCGTCGGCATGTCCAGAACGCCGCGATCCACACCGAGCTCATCACGCGCATCGTCACCGAGGCCACCGAGGCCGACAGCCGGATCGCCCGCGCCCTGACCCAGCTGAAGGCCGGCGCGCCGGGGCAGTTCGCCTGGGAGTACAACCGGGCCAACGACGGCGCCCTCGCCGCCGCCGTGGCGCTTCAGCTCAGCGAGGAGAGCATCCCGGCGCCGGGCAGCAGCCCCGCCGACGTGCACGCCTGGTGGAGCGGCCTGTCCGACGACGAGCGGCAGGTCTACCTCACCGCCTACCCGGAGCGGATCGGCGCACTCGACGGGCTGCCCGCCACGGACCGCGACGCGGCGAACCAACTGGCGCTGCGTACGTTCGTCGGTGACGACGTGGGCCAGCACCGCGACCGGGACGACCCGCGGCACGCCGCCGCGCTCATGCTGCTGGACAAGCTGGAAGGCGCGGAGAACGCGGCTCCGCACGAACGGCTCTACCTGCTCTCGTTCGATCCGGCGGGCGACGGGAAGGCGGCGGTCGCGATCGGCAACCCGGACACCGCCGCCCACACCGCGGTCCTCGTACCCGGCGTCGGCACCGAACTCGACGACATCCGTGGCCTGATCGGGCGGGCCGACGACCTGCGGGAGGCCTCGGTCGAGCTTGCCCCCGCCGGCGCCGACGTCTCCGTCGTGGCCTGGCTCGGCTACGACACCCCGTCGGTGAACCTCGACATCGTCAGCGCCGTGTTCGGGGCCAAGTCCGAGGCCGGGGCCCGCGCGCTCGACGGCTTCGTCGACGGACTGCGCGCCTCCCACGACGACAGTCCCTCCCACCTCACCGCCATCGGTCACAGCTACGGGTCGACCGTCCTCGGCGAGGCGGCCAGCACCGGCGACGGCCTCGCCGCGGACGACCTGATCGCCGTCGGCAGTCCCGGCATGCGCGTCGAGAACGCCGGCGAGTTCAACATCGACCCGAGACACGTGTGGGCCGGTGCCGCCGCCGACGACACCGTCGTCGCGCGACCGGAGGAGACGATCGGCTGGCTCGACGGCGTACCCGTCGTCGGGGAATGGTTGGTCGACGGTCTCGTCGGCATCCACGGCCCCGCCCCGCACGACCCGGAGTTCGGCGGCAACGTCCTGCACGTCGACACCTCCGGCCACAGCGGATACTGGGCGCAGAACAGTCAGATGCTGCGCTCCCAGGCGGCCGTCATCGTGGGCGACTACGAGGCAGCCGCCCTCGACCACGGCAAGGCCCTATGACCTCGCGTCACCGCCCGCCCCGGTGGCGCGCCGTGGCGGTGGCGGCCGTGCTGGTGCCCGCCACCGCCTGCGCGGGCGGGGAACCCGGCTCGTCGTCAGGAAAGGACGATTCGTTGCAGACCAAGGCCGCCGCCGAGGTGAGCACCCTGGCCGAGGCTCGCGCCCGGGCCGTCGCCACCACCGCCGGCGTCGCGCTCGACGCCTGGCGGACCAACACCTCGCCCTGCCAGGGCCAGCGGGGCGAGATCGCCGACGACGGACGGTGGACGTTGAGCGGCTTCGCCGGACTCCCGGTCCCGCCCGCCGACCAGATCGCCACGCTGGGGCGCATCCGCGACATGTGGCGGCAGCAGGGCTACGAGATCACCGAGGACCGCACCTTCGCCGACGGCACCCGGGGCGCCGTGTCGATGCGTGACCCCGACACCGGAATCACGATCAGCCTCACCACCACCGCGAGCCGGGACCGCGTCGCCCTGATCCTGGCGAGCGACTGCTACCGGCCTGCGGCCGGCGAGGACCCCGCCAACGCCTAGGTCACCGGCTCGTCAGCCGTGCCGAACCGGGCGTTGAAGCCCGGGCCGCGCCTGCGCATGATGGTGATCATCAGAACGGCGCCGTACGCCCACCCGGCACGGGCGGTACGCCGTCGTCCACCGCCTGAGCTTCCCGAACAGAAGGAAACAACCGTGCGCAAGCTCGTGTACTACATCGCCGTCACCCTGGACGGCTTCATCGCCGGCCCCGACGGCGCGGACCCCACCGGCCCCGGCGGATTCTGGCCGATCCCGGACGACTACCTGCAACACCTCGTCGCCGAGTATCCGGAGACGCTGCCGGGCCCGGCCCGGGAGGCGTTCGGCATCACCGGCGAGGGCGCCCGGTTCGACACCGTCCTGGAGGGGCGTCACTCCTACGAGCTGGGGCTGAAGGCCGGCCTCACCGACGCCTACCCGCACCTGCGCCACCTGGTGTTCTCTCGCACGATGGGGCAGAGCCCGGACCCGGCCGTCGAGGTCCTGTCCGCGGACCCGGTCGCCACCGTACGCGAGCTCAAGCGGCACGACGGCCGGGATGTCTGGGTGATCGGCGGCGGCGCCCTGGCCGGCGCCCTCTATCCCGAGATCGACCGCCTCGTGGTCAAGCTGGCCCCGTTGACCATCGGCGCCGGCATCCCGCTGTTCGGCCGCGGCGCCGTCTTCGAGCCGCGCACCTGGGAGCTGACGGACCATGTCGTCCTCGGCAGCGGCGCGCTCTTCCTGACCTACGACCGCACCGGTCGGGCGGACGCGTGACCGCCCCCGGTACGGCCACCGAGGGCACCCGCATCCCGGCCGACGAGGCCGTCCCGCGCCTCCGTGCGGCCACCGACCTGGGCGACCTGCCCATGGCGGACGCCTTCGTCAGGGCCGGCTACGTCAACGTCGAGCGCGCCATGGACATGTTCTGGAACTGATCCCCTGGGCGGTCGGCGCACGCGGCCCGGCGTCGTGCGCGCTGGCCGTCGGGGTGGCGGGAGACTGACCGCATGCCCTCGACGATGTTGGTGGTCGGCCCGAAGCTCGGCGTCGCGTTGGTGGTGTTGACCCTCGTGGCGGCGGCCGTCGTGACCGTGGGGAAGTTGGGCCACGGTCGGCAGGTGATGGTCGCCGCCGTCCGTGCCGCGGTCCAGTTGGGTGCGGTGTCGTTGCTGATCGCGGCCATCGTGGCGTCGCTATGGGCCACGGCCGCGTTCGTGGCCCTGATGTGCGCCGTGGCGGCGGCCACCTCCGGCCGGCGCGTCACGGGCGGC